>NZ_CAXHZL010000006.1:0-222921 GCF_964022235.1 uncultured Limimaricola sp.
TCATGCTCCACCTTACTCAGGAGTTGAAGCCTCCGACAAAACCGGGGCGCTTCATCTTGCAGGCATTGGTGATGGCTGTCTGGCGCCGGAAGCCGAAGACCAAAGTGCTGATCCATTCGGATCACGGCAGCCAGTTCACCAGCATGGACTGGGCCGCGTTCCTTCGCGCTCACAATCTCAAGCATTCGATGAGGCTTTGGGCAACCATCATGACACCGCCGTTGCAGAAAGTTTCTTCAACCTGCTCAAGCGCGAGGGGATCAGGCGGCGTACCTGCCGGACGTGCGAGGAAGCCAGGCGAGACGTGTTCGATTAAATCGAGATGCTCTACAACCCGAAGCGCAAGCACGCGAGAAACGGAATGCTGTCGCCCGTCGACTTCGAGTTGCATCAGAAACTGAGCCACATCGGCGTCTAAGAAACGTGCGGCTATTCAACCGTTCGAACAGTGAGCGCCGGCACGCAGGCCTGAGCCAGCCTTGCCGCCGCTGCCACGCCGTCGATCAGCGGAATCTGACTGAGCCGTCGCAATGGCCCGATCACGTCGACCATGCCAGCGCAACCGAGGATCACCGCACCAGCCCCTTCCGTCACAGCGTGGTCTATCCCGGCTTTCAGCACACGAATGGCCGCTTCTGGGTCGCGCTCCAGATCGGCGACGTGAATGCCACAGGCGCGTACCGTCCCGACAACATGACGGAGACCAGCGGCGCAGATATTGGCTTCGATCACCGGGACCGCAGCAGAAACCGTCGTCAGCACCATCGCCCGATCCACGATGAGAGCGGCGGTATGGAACGCCGCCTGGCCGATGCCGATCACCGGGCAAGAGGCGCGGGCGCGCGCGTCGTGCAGTCCGGTATCGTCGAAGCAGGCAATGATGATCGCCTCGGCTCCCATCTCGGAAGCACGGTCTACCAGTTTCAGGAGGGGCGGAATGCAGGCTGCGCCATCCTCTGGGCCCTCGATTACCGCCGGGCCCTCCCGCGAGGTCCAGCCCTCGAAGCGCGTGCCGGGCGCGGCACGGCGAGCGGCGGCGAGCGCTGCCCCCGTCATCGAGGCGGTGGAGTTGGGGTTGATCAGCACGACGCTCATCGCCGCCGCCCCACGAGCCACAGGCCCAGCCCGGCCAGCCCGATCATCGCCAGCGAGAACAGTGTGGTCAGCGTGCCGAGCGCATAGAGCACCGGCGAGGTGACATTGGTCGTCATTCCGTAGATCTCAAGCGGCAGGGTATTGCGGCTGCCCGCAGTGAGCAGGGTGCGGGCAAACTCGTCATAGGAGAGCGTGAAGCCGAACAGCGCCACGCCAATGAGCGACGGCCCGATCAGTGGAAGCACGACATGGGCGAAGACCTGGCCGGGGCCTGCCCCTTGGTCGCGGGCGGCCTCCTCGAAAGACGCGTCGAAGCGGTTGAACACCGCGAACATGATCAGCAGACCGAATGGCAGCGTCCAAGTCAGCTGCGCGCCGAAGCCCGAGGTCGCCCAATGCACCGGCAGACCGAGCCGGTCGAACAGCAGCCCGACGCCGAGGGAGACAAGGATCGAGGGCACCACCAGCGAGGCCACGGCGAGGTAGAACAGCACGCTCGCACCGCGGAACCGCTTGCGGAACGCCAGCCCGGCGAGCGTCGAGACCACGACCGTCACCGCCATGACCATCAGCCCGAGCGCCAGGCTGCGGCGAAAGCTGCCCCAGATGTCGCCTACCGCCTGTTGTGTGAAAAGCTCGCGGAACCAGTGCAGGGAGGTGCCGCGCATCGGGAATGTGAGGCCGCCGCCGGGCCCTTGAAATGACAGGATGCCGATCGTGGCGACGGGGCCGTAGAGGAACAGCAGGAAAAGCGCGAAGAAGGCCGAGAGCACGTAGAAGCTGCGGGGGCGGGAGGTCATGTCAAAGCTCCTTGCGGATGTCGACGAAGCGCATCAGCAGCCCGATCACCAGAAGCACAGAGGCCAGCAGCACCACCGCCGTGGCCGCCGCCGACGGATAGGCCAAAAGCGAGATGTCGTTGGAGATCAGGCGGCCGACGTTGGCGGACTGGCTGCCCGACATGAAGCGCACGGTGATGAAATCGCCCATCACCAGCGTCAACACGAAGATCGTGCCGATCATGATGCCGGGCTTGCACAGCGGAATCACCACGGTCCACATCACCTGCGCGCCGGACGCCCCGGCGTCATGTGCGGCCTCGAGCAAAGCGCGGTCGATGCGCATCATCGAGTTGAAGATCGGCACCACCATGAACAGCGTGTAGAGGTGAACGAAGGCGAGGATCACCGAGAAATCCGAGAACAGCAGCCAATCGAGCGGCTGGTCGATCAGCCCCCATGACATCAGCGCCGAATTGGCGATCCCCTCGCGGCCCAGAAATGGAATCCACGAGATCATGCGGATTATGTTCGAGGTCCAGAATGGGATGGTACAGAGCAGAAACAGCGCGATCTGCCAGGTCAGGCTGCGAATGTGAAAGGCAAGGAACCACGCCACCGTGAAGCCGATAGCCAGCGTCAGCGCCCAAGTGATCGCCGCGTATCGGAAGGTAGAGAGGAACACCCGGCCCACAACCTCGGAGGAGAACAGGTAGGCATAATTGTCGAGCGAAAACGCGGGGATGATCGAGAACTCGGTCGCTCTCCAGAAGCTGACCGTGACGATCACCGCAATCGGCAGGACGAGAAAGACCAGTAGGATCAGCGCCAGCGGCGCGGCCTGCGCATAGGCCATCAAGTGCTGCCAGTCGCGCGCGCGCCTTTTGGCCGCTGTCGCACGGGCGGGGACGGGGTCGGCCAAGGCGGCGTCTGTCATGGAATGCTCCGGTTTGGGGGAGGGCATGAGAGGCGCGGGCGCGATCGACGCGCCCGCGCAAAGCGTCAGGCGGCGACGAACTCGTTCCACTTGCGGTTCATGTACTGGTTCTCGTCCATCACCGAATTCCAGCAGGCGACTCGGCCCATGCGCTCTTCAAAGCTGCCGCCGTCGCGCACCTCGCCGGCTTGTGCCAGCACGTCGCCGGTGGGGCCGGTGATCGCATCGGTCGCGGGCTTGCCCTCGAACCAGTAGCCCCATTCGTTTTCGGACATGTGGTTCTTGGAGGTCTCGGGCACGGCCGAATAATAGCCCTGCCGCATCAGGTAGCCGCCGACCCAGCCGTCGAGGTACCAGTTGATGTAGTCATAGGCCGCGTCGAGTTCGATCCCCGAGAGCGAGTTGGACAGGCCGATGCCACCGCCCCAGCTGCGGTAGCCCTCTTTCAGCGGCTGGTAGACGCAATCGATGCCGCGGGTCTTCACGGCGGTGATGGCGGGCGACCACATCGACTGGATCACCACCTCGCCTGAGGCCATCAGGTTCACGCTTTCGTCGAAGCTCTTCCAGAAGGCGCGGAACTGGCCGTTACGCTTGGCCTCCGAGAAGATCGCGATGGTCTTGTCGATCTCCTCGCGGGTCATGTTGCCCTTGTTGCCGTAAGCGATCTCGCCCATCGCCTCGCAGACCATGGCCATGTCCATGATGCCGATCGAGGAGATGTCGAGGATCGAGGCGCGGCCCTTGAACTCGGGGTTCAGAAGCTCGGCCCAGCTCTCGATGGGGCGATCGATCAGGTCGGGGCGGATGCCCAGCGTGTCGGCGTTGTAGATCGTCGGGATCAGCGTCATCCAGTTGGTCTGCTCGGCGGCAAAGCCCTTGGCTCCTGGCTCCTCGATGAAGCCGACGGTATGCGGCGCGGTGCCTTGGGCGATCTCGCTGTCGGGGCCGAGCTTGCCGTCCTTGAAGATGCCGACGATCTTGTCGTAATTCGCGATCCGGCTCACGTCCATCGCCTGCAAGTTGCCGGTGGGCCAGACCTTCTTGCAGATCCAGTATTCGATGTCGGCGATGTCGAAGCTGTCGGGCTGGGTGGCGGCGCGCTGGGTGACGCTGTCGCTGTCGAGCGCCGTCATCTCGAGCGTGAAGCCGAGGTCTTCCTTCACCTTGTCGGCGACGGCGTTGAGGTTGGACACGCCGGTGCCGAACTGGCGCAGGGTGATATCCTTGATGTTCTGCGCCCAGATCATCGGCGCGCCGAGCGTCGAGGCGGCGGTGGCGGCGGCGGCGTTCTTGAGAAGCGCGCGGCGGCTCAGACTTTTGGTCATGTCAGTGTCCCGGTTGTTGGTTTTTCAGGCGCGGATCGGATGGGCGCGGGCGGCGTCCCAAGAAAGCCCCACCGCCGCGCCGGGCGCGATGGGGGCGTCGAAAAAGACGGCCTCGGGCAACAGCGCCGTGACCTCCTGACCATTGGCCTGCGCCGTGAGCGCGACATGCGCGCCCTGATACTCGACGCCGGTCACATGGCCGGTGAGCGCACCCGCCTCGGGCGTGGCCAGCCGGATCGCGTCGGCGCGCACGGCCACGGTGCCGCCGGGCGCGTCGATGACGTTGTGGCCTCCGATGAAGCGGGCGACGAAGCCGGTGGCGGGGCGGGCCCAGACCTCGCGGGCGGGGCCTGCCTGTTCGATCCGCCCGCCGTTCATCACGATGATCTCGTCGGCCAGCGCCAGCGCCTCGTCCTGCCCGTGGGTGACGTGGATGAAGGTAATGCCAAGCTCGCGCTGTAGCCGCTTCAGTTCGGCCCGCATGCGGATGCGCAAGAACGGATCGAGGGCCGAGAGTGGCTCATCGAGCAAGAGCACCTGCGGCCGGGTGATCAGCGCGCGCGCCAGCGCCACGCGCTGCTGCTGGCCGCCCGAAAGCTGCGCGGGGCGGCGCTCGGCATGGCCGGCCATGTCGACCAGCTCCAGCATCTCCATGGCGCGGGCGTGCCGCTTGATCTTGTCGACGCCCTTCATGCGCAGGCTGAAGGCAACGTTGTCGCGCACGTTCAGATGCGGAAACAGCGCATAGCTTTGAAACATCATCGCCGTGCCACGGCGGGCGGGCGGCAGGCGCGACACGTCACGCCCGTCGAGCACGATCGAGCCGTCGCTGACACTCTCGTGCCCCGCGATCATCCGCAGGGTCGAGGATTTGCCGCAGCCCGAGGGGCCGAGCAGGCAGGCATAGACGCCCGCGCCGAAGCGGTGGTCTATCGTGTCCACGGCAAGCGCGTCGCCATACCGCTTGGTGAGAGAAATCAGTTCGAGCTCGTGCGGCTGCATGGGGCGGCTCCTTATGGCTAGACGGGCTTGCCGACGCTAGCCTCGACTGCGCCCGTTAGGGACGGCGGCGGCAAGTACGGGGCAATGGCTGACGCTGACGGGGCGTGCGGTTGCCGCATATTCGGGCGGGACACGGCTTCGTTGACTACAATCGAGGCGCCAAATCGTATACAACCCAAGCCAAGATCGACTCGTATCACCGTCGCTGGCCGCCTGCGACCTGACGTGCCAGACCGGCCCGGAGGAGAGCCGTCATGACCGAGACCCGTCCCGTTCCCGCCAGCGCCGAGCAAATCGCCGAGGGGCTGTCGCGCGCCATCCACGAGCACCGGCTGGGGCCGGGCGCCAAGCTCGGCGAGGACGAGATCGGCGCGGTCTACGGGGTGTCGCGCACCGTGGTGCGGGCGGCGCTGCAAGCGCTGTCGCATCAGCGGCTAGTGACGATCCGCCGCCATCGCGGCGCTTTCGTGGCGCAGCCATCGATCCGCGAGGCGAGCGAGGTGTTCGAGGCGCGGGCACTACTCGAACCGCGGATGGCGCAGGCGGCGGCGGAGCGCGCGGACACGGCGGCAATTATGCGGCTGCGGGCGCATATTGCTGCCGAGCACACGGCGCTAGCGGCGGGCATGAACGGCCGCTCTTTGTATCTGTCGGGGAAGTTCCACATCGAGCTGGCGCGGATTGCCGATCAAAGGATTGTCGCAGGTTTCGTCGAGGAGTTGATCGCGCGCTCGTCGCTGATCATCGCGCTCTACTGGCGGCGTCAAAGCGCTTTATGCGAGCGTCATGCCCATCACGCTTTGATCGAGGCGGTAGCGGCCGGTCAGGGCGAGCGAGCGGCAGAACTCATGCACAGTCACTTGGTCGACCTGCACAGCGCGCTCGACTTGCGCGAACAATCGTATGGCCCCGTCAGGTTACGCGAGATCCTGAGCCGGTCCCTTGAGCAGGATGGCGAGGCTTCAAGCTAGGCTCAGGACCCATTGATCTCGATGAGGCTGCGTGATTCAGGCCTCCCGAGGAGCATGATCCATGAGCAACCTTTTCTGGCTGACGGCCGAGCAGATGGCTCGGCTGCAACCGTATGTCGGGAAAACAGTCCCCCGGGCTGTTTTCTGATCCCCTAAACTCCGAAAAAGCCACGGCGAGCCGCGTGTTGATGACCGGCGGGTCTTGGGCGGCATCATCTTCGTCCAGCGCAACGGCTTGCAATGGTTCGATGGTGAGGACATGAACGCCAACGGTTCGAGAGAAGGCCCGAACAAGGAGTATGGTCCGGCCAACACCCTCTACAACCGTTGGAAACACTGGAGGTAAGCGACCGCGCGCCATTGGCTGAGTGAGGTCGCGAACGGGGCGCCTTTGCCCGGATGATGGAGGGTCTGGCCGCCGAAAGCTCGGAGAGAAAGACGGTCATGATCAATGCGACCTCCCTCAAGGCCCACCGCACGGCGATCCGCCTGCAGCTTGAAAAGGGGGCGTGGCCGACTGATCGAACGCGCCGAGGGCTTGGGAGGATAAAGAAACTGTCTAGTGGACAGTTTCTCCCGAAAACAGAACACCAAGCGGCATGCTGTCACCGATACCTAAGGGCACCCGATTATCGGTCCGTGATAGCGGCTGCCCCACACCGCGCTGAAGGCTAAGCAAGAGGGGGAACCACCCTTGTGCCGGAGTATCATCAGATCATCAGGCAAAGTGAGGTAATGGGATGAACCATCATTCCATTACTCCACAGAACGAGTGACCAGTTCAGCACCAGACCATGAGAGCCAAACTGCACATTTTTGATACATAACTTAGGTTACACGTATGTGTCGCATGTGATGGCGCACGCTACTTCCAACTGCGACTCTTGTTTGAAAACAATGCCCTATCAGACAGGAGTTTTCCAGTATGGGACGTGGCTACGCGCAGCTGACGCTTGAGGAGCGCCGCAAGATCGAGCGTTGGCGTCATGCCAGAGTGTCCGTGAACGAGATGGCGCGGGTGCTGCGCCGCCACCGCTCGACCATCTTCCGCGAGCTCCGACGCAATCATTTCCAGGATCCCTGCATGCCCAAGGTCGTGGGCTACTTTGCGATGGCCGCTCAGCTGAGAACCAGCGA
This sequence comes from uncultured Limimaricola sp., assembly GCF_964022235.1. Classification (NCBI taxonomy): domain Bacteria; kingdom Pseudomonadati; phylum Pseudomonadota; class Alphaproteobacteria; order Rhodobacterales; family Paracoccaceae; genus Limimaricola; species uncultured Limimaricola sp. The sequence goes on from NZ_CAXHZL010000006.1 coordinate 7,250, forward strand.
TCGCCGCGCTCGCCAGCGCAAGCTGATCCGGCATCCGCAGTGGTGCGATCAGGTCGTCGAGCGGATCAAGGATGGTTGGACGCCGGAGCAGATCGCCGGCCGAATGCACATTGAGCGCGCGCCGCTGCGGTTCTGTCACCAAACCGTTTATCGCCATCTCTATGCCATCGCGATGTCAGCGGTTCGGTTCCGCCAACGTGACATCGCTCGCCCGGCGCATCGGCCGGTTCACCGTGCTGCTGAAGTTCGCCGACAAGCGAACGCGTCCGGTGATGGACAAGGTCATTGCCGCGATCCGTGCCTAGCCTCAGCCGGCGCGCCGATCGATCACTTTCGACCGTGGTACCGAGTTCCTCTCATAGCCGCATCTGCAAGCCGAGATCGGCGCGAACAGCTGGTTCTGCGACCCCTCTGCACCTTGGCAGAAAGGCATGGTCGAGAACACCAACGGGCGTGCCCGCCTCTGGCTGCCCAGAGACCGCGACATCGGCCAACTCTCGGACCACGACATCCGCGAGATTTGCGATCGGCTGAATGCCACGCCGCGCAAATGCCTCAGATGGAGCACCCCCCGAAATGTTCCGGGCCAAGATGCTGGAGAAGGGGACGCGAGCGCCCTACCATAATCCCACCGCGGAGTCGCGGTTCGAGTATCGCTCACTACCGCTGGTCGATTGCGCCAAGCCCTAGCCTTCGCGCGTGCGGATCATCGACAGGATCTCGGAGGCGGCCTTGGGGATGTTGGTGCCCGGCCCGAAGATGGCCGCGACCCCCGCCTCCTTGAGCATCGCGTGGTCCTGATCGGGGATCACCCCACCGCAGACCACGAGGATCTCGCCCGCGCCCTGATCGCGCAGGGCCTGCACCAGCTTGGGGGCAAGGGTCCGGTGCCCCGCGGCCTGGCTCGAGATGCCGACGACATGCACGTCGTTGTCCAGCGCGTCCTGCGCCGCCTCCGCGGGCGTCTGGAACAGCGGCCCCATGTCGACGTCGAAGCCCAGATCGGCAAAGGCGGTGGCGATGACCTTGGCACCGCGGTCGTGCCCGTCCTGCCCCATCTTGACCACCAGCATGCGCGGGCGGCGGCCTTCCTCACGCGCGAACTCCGCGATCTCGGCCTGGATCGCCTCGAAGCCCGCGTCGCCCTCCCAGGCCTTGCCATAGACGCCCGCGAGCGTCTTCACCTCGGCCCGGTGCCGCCCGAAGACAGTCTCCATCGCCATGCTGATCTCTCCCACGGTCGCGCGGGCGCGGGCCGCCACGACCGCCGCCTCCAGCAGATTGCCGTCCTCGCGCGCGGCCTGTTCCAGCGCCACGAGCGCCGCCTTGCAGGCGGCCTCGTCGCGGCTGGCGCGGATGGCCTCCAGCCGTGTCACCTGCCCGTCGCGCACCTTCACGTTGTCGATGTCGAGGATGTCGATCGGGTCCTCGCGCTCCTTGCGGTACTTGTTGACGCCGACGATCACTTGGCTGCCCCGGTCGATCAGCGCCTGCCGCCTGGCCGCCGTCTCCTCGATCCGAAGCTTGGGCATGCCGCTCGCCACCGCCTTGGTCATGCCGCCCAGGCCCTCGACCTCCTCGATCAGCGCCCAGGCCTTTTCGGCCAGCTCGTGGGTCAGGCTTTCGACGTAATACGACCCCGCCAGCGGATCGACGACATCGGTGATGCCGGTCTCTTCTTGCAGGATCAGCTGGGTGTTGCGGGCGATGCGGGCCGAGAACTCGGTGGGAAGGGCTATCGCCTCGTCGAGCGCGTTGGTGTGCAGCGATTGCGTGCCGCCCAAGACAGCGGAGAGCGCCTCATAGGCGGTGCGCACCACGTTGTTGTAGGGATCCTGCGCCTGCAAGCTCACGCCCGAGGTCTGGCAATGGGTGCGCAGCATCAGTGACTTGGGGTCCTTCGGCGCGAACTCTTCCATGATCCTGTGCCACAGCAGCCTGGCGGCGCGCAGCTTCGCGGCCTCCATGAAGAAGTTCATGCCGATGGCGAAGAAGAACGACAGCCGTCCGGCAAATCGATCCACGTCCATGCCGCGCGCGATCGCGGCGCGGACGTATTCGCGCCCGTCGGCCAGGGTGAAGGCCAGCTCCTGCACGAGATCGGCCCCCGCCTCCTGCATGTGGTAGCCCGAGATCGATACCGAGTTGAATTTCGGCATGTGGTCGGCGGTGTAGCCGATGATGTCCGCCACGATCCGCATCGAGGGCTCGGGCGGATAGACATAGGTGTTGCGGACCATGAACTCCTTGAGGATGTCGTTCTGGATCGTGCCCGAAAGCTTCTCCACCGGCACGCCCTGCTCCTCGCCCGCGACGATGAAGCTGGCGAGGATCGGGATCACCGCGCCGTTCATGGTCATCGAGACCGACACCTCATCGAGCGGGATGCCGTCGAACAGGATCTTCATGTCCTCGACGCTGTCGATCGCCACACCGGCCTTGCCGACATCGCCCTCGACCCGGGGGTGGTCGCTGTCATAGCCGCGGTGGGTGGCGAGATCGAAGGCGACGGACACGCCCTGCTGCCCGCCCTCCAGCGCCCGACGGTAGAAGGCGTTCGACTCCTCGGCCGTGGAGAAGCCTGCGTATTGCCGGATCGTCCAGGGCCGTCCGGCATACATCGTGGCCTTCACGCCACGCGCATAGGGCGCCTCGCCGGGCAGGGCATCCAGATGCGACAACCCTTCGAGATCGCCCGCGTCATAGACCGGCTTCACCGCGATCCCCTCCAGCGTGTCGCGGCACAGGCTCTCGGGGTCGCGGCCCTTCAACTCCGCGCGGGCGCGCGCGGCCCATGATCCACGGGAGTCGCTGTTCTCGGTCATGTCATGGCCCTCCCAGGCTTATTCGAATTCCATGATGGTCTGATCGACCGAGAGGCTGTCTCCGGCCGCCGCGTGCAGCTTTGCGACCTTCAGCTTGCGCTCGGCGCGCAGCACGTTTTCCATCTTCATCGCCTCGACCGTGCAGAGCGGCTGGCCCTCTTCGACCTCCTGCCCCTCCTCGACATCGACATGTACCACGATGCCTGGCATCGGGCACAGCAGCAGCTTCGAGGTATCGGCGGCCTGCTTTTCCGGCATCAGCGCCGCCAGTTCGGCCTGCCGCGCGGTCCAGACCTTCACGTCGAGATCGGCACCGCGATGGCGCACCCGGAACCCCGCGATGCGCGGCTCGACCTTCAGCACCGTATCCGTCCCCTCGACCGTGAGCCGCGCCAACCGCGCGCCCGGGGTCCAGTCGCCCGCGACCCGCAGCACCGCGCCGTCCTCGAAGCGCACGTCCGTGGCGCCCTCTCCAGCCTTCAGCGTCACCGCGTGGCTCTCGCCGGCGACCTGCACCACGAAGGCCTCGCCAACGCGGCGCTCGTGGTGATCGATCCGGCCAGAGATCCGGGCCCGGCGGATCTCCTCGATCCGCTGCAGCGTGGCGCAGGCGGCGGCGATCCTGCGCAGCGTATCGCTCGGCAGGTCGACGCCAGAGAATCCCTCGGGCCATTCCTCGGCGATGAAGCCGGTATGGATCTCGCCCGAGCGGAACTTCGGATGCGCCATCACCGCCGAGAGGAACGGCAGGTTGTGACCGATGCCCTCCAGCTCGAAGCCGTCGAGCGCGCGCTCCATGGCATCCACGGCGCGCTCGCGGTCGGGCGCCCATGTGCAGAGCTTGGCGATCATCGGGTCGTAATGCATCGAGATCTCGCCGCCTTCGGCCACGCCGGTGTCGTTGCGCACGACCTCCGCTTGGGACGCGAATTCCTGCGGCGGGCGGTAGCGCGTGAGCCGCCCGATCGAGGGCAGGAAGCCGCGATACGGGTCTTCAGCATAGAGCCGGCTCTCGATCGCCCAGCCATTGAGCTTGATGTCGTCCTGCACGAAGGGCAGCGGCTCGCCCGAGGCCACGCGGATCATCTGCTCTACGAGATCGATGCCGGTGATCAGCTCGGTCACCGGATGCTCGACCTGCAGGCGCGTGTTCATCTCGAGGAAGTAGAAGTTGCGGTCGGCGTCGACGATGAACTCGACAGTGCCGGCGCTCTCGTAGCCGACCGCTTGCGCCAGCGCGCAGGCCTGCGCGCCCATGGCAGCCCGGGTTTCGGGGTCTAGGAAGGGCGAAGGCGCCTCTTCGACGACCTTCTGATTGCGGCGCTGGATCGAGCATTCGCGCTCGCCCAGATAGACGCAGTTGCCATGCTTGTCGGCCAGCACCTGAATCTCGATATGGCGCGGGCCGACGACGAACTTCTCGATGAAGATCCGGTCGTCGCCAAACGAACTGGCCGCCTCGCGCTTCGACGCCTCGAAGCCCTCACGCGCCTGAGTGTTGTCATGTGCGATGCGCATGCCCTTGCCGCCGCCGCCGGCACTGGCCTTGATCATCACCGGGTAGCCGATCTGCTGCGCGATCCGCACCGCCTCCTCGGCATCCGCGATCAGGCCCATATGGCCCGGCACCGTGCTGACGCCGGCTTCGGCCGCGATCTTCTTGGAGGCGATCTTGTCGCCCATCGCCTCGATCGCGCCGACCGGCGGTCCGACGAAGGCCACGCCGCGATCGGCCAGCGCACGGGCGAATTTCGGGTTCTCTGAGAGAAAGCCATAGCCCGGATGCACCGCCTCGGCGCCGGATTCCTCGATTGCCCGCATCACGCGGTCGATATCGATATAGGACTGCGCCGCGGGCGCGGGCCCGATCTCGACCGCGCGGTCGGCCATGGCGACATGCACCGCGTCGCGGTCGGCCTCGGAATGCACCGCTATCGTCTCGATCCCCATCGCGCGGGCCGAGCGGATCACCCGGCAGGCGATCTCGCCGCGATTGGCGACGAGCAGGCTGCGGAACGGCGGGCGGGCCTCAGAGCGGGATGTTGTCATGCTTCCTCCACGGGTTCTCGAGGCGCTTGTTGCGCAGGGCGGCAAAGGCGCGGGCAGTGCGGCGGCGGGTGGCGCGCGGCATGATCACCTCGTCGATGAAACCGCGCTCGGCGGCGACGAAAGGGTTGGCGAAGCGGTCCTCGTAGTCCTTGGTGCGCTTGGCGATCTTGTCGGGATCGCCCAGCTCGGAGCGATACAGGATTTCGGTCGCGCCCTTGGCCCCCATCACCGCGATCTGCGCGGTGGGCCAGGCATAGTTCACGTCGCCGCGCAGATGCTTGGACGCCATCACGTCGTAGGCGCCGCCATAGGCCTTGCGAGTGATGACGGTGACCTTGGGGACCGTCGCCTCGCCATAGGCGAAAAGGAGCTTCGCGCCGTGCTTGATGACACCCCCGTACTCCTGCCCCGTACCCGGCAGGAAGCCCGGCACGTCCACGAGCGTCAGGATCGGGATCTCGAAGGCGTCGCAGAACCGCACGAAGCGCGCGGCCTTGCGGCTCGAGTCGATGTCGAGGCAGCCTGCCAGCACCATCGGCTGGTTGGCGACGACGCCCACGGTCTGGCCTTCGAGACGGATGAAGCCCGTGAGGATGTTCTTGGCGAACTCGGCCTGCATTTCAAGGAAGTCGCCCTCGTCCGCGATCTTGGTGACCAGCTCGTGCATGTCATAGGGCTGGTTGGGGTTGGCGGGGATCAGGCTGTCGAGGCTCGGCTCCTCGCGCGCGGGATCATCGAAGAAGGGGCGCTTGGGCGCCTTTTCGCGATTGTTGAGCGGCAGAAAGTCGATCAGCCGCCGCGCCTCCAAGAGCGCCTCGACGTCGTTTTCGAAGGCCGCGTCGGCAACGCTCGACTTGCGCGCATGCGTCAGCGCGCCGCCCAGCTCCTCGGCGGTGACCACCTCTCCGGTCACGGTCTTCACCACGTCGGGGCCGGTGACGAACATGTAGGAGCTATCCTTCACCATGTAGATGAAGTCGGTCATGGCTGGTGAATAGACGGCCCCCCCCGCGCAGGGGCCCATTATGAGCGAGATCTGCGGCACCACGCCCGAGGCCAGGACGTTGCGCTGGAACACCTCGGCATAGCCGCCGAGCGACGCCACGCCCTCTTGAATACGGGCGCCACCGGAATCGTTGATGCCGACGACAGGCGCGCCGTTGCGCATCGCCATGTCCATGATCTTGCAGATCTTCTGGGCATGGGTTTCGGAGAGCGAGCCGCCGAAGACGGTGAAATCCTGGCTGAAGACATAGATCATCCGGCCATTCACCGTGCCCCAGCCGGTGACGACGCCGTCACCCGCCGGACGGCTGTCCTGCATGCCGAAATCGGTGCAGCGGTGTGCGACGAACATGTCGTATTCCTCGAAGCTGCCCTCGTCGAGCAGCAGCTCGATCCGCTCGCGCGCGGTCAGCTTGCCCTTGGCATGCTGTGCCGCGACGCGCTTTTCGCCCCCGCCCTGTCGGGCCGAGGCGCGACGCTCTTCAAGCTCGCGCAAAATCTCTTGCATCAGCGTCCTCCTTCACGCCTCACCCTAATGAGAAAGGAAGGGCTCTTCCCAGAATGATTGCGCGAATTTGCAAAGTAGGCATTATGCAGAGCGGCATTTGTGCAAACTAGCAAAGTAGGGTGTCATGGCAGTTCAGAAGCATTACGCGGGCACGCAGCTGCGCGAGCTACGCGGGCGGCAGGGGCTGACTCAGAAGCTCTTTGCCGAGCGCTTGGGCATCTCGTTGCCCTATCTGAACCAGATGGAGAACAACAACCGCCCCGTCTCGGCCGGAGTGGTGCTGGCGCTGGCGCGCGAGTTTGGCTTCGATGTGACCGAGCTGACCTCGGGCGAGGAGATCCGGCTGGCCTCGGACATGCGCGAGGCGCTGGCCGACCCGGTGCTCAGCGGCAGCCAGCCCGGCGTGGCCGATCTGCGCATGGTGGCGGCCAACGCGCCCTCGGTCGCGCGTGCGCTACTGGATCTGCACGCCGCCTATCGCCGCGCGCAGGACCGGCTCGCCTCCTTCGACGAGGCCTTGGGCCGTGGCGGCACGGCGGCCTCGCCGTGGGAAGAGGTCCGCGATTTCTTCCACTACTGCGACAACTACATCGACGCGATCGACCGCGCGGCCGAGCAGTTCGCCCGCCGCGCGAGCGCCGATGCGCGCGATGCGCCCGAGGCGGCGGCGCATGCGCTCGAGGCGCGCGGCATCACGCTGCGCGACTGCGCCGAGGGGCCGCTGCGCCGCTTCGATGCCGAAAACCGAACTCTGACCCTGTCATCGCGGGCCCCGCGCCCGACGCGGCGATTCCAGCTTCTGGTGCAACTTGCACTGATCGAGCATCGGCAGCTGATCGAGGCTACCCTCGATCTCGGCCGGTTCGAGATCGGCACGGCGCGCGACATTGCCCGGATCGGGCTGGCCAACTACTTCGCGGGCGCCGCCCTCCTGCCCTACGGTGCGTTTCACCACGCCGCGCAAGAGGCGCGCCACGATCTTGAGCTTATGGCGGAGCGCTTCGGCGCCAGTATTGAACAGGTCGCGCACCGGCTCTCCACCTTGCAACGCCCCGGCGCGCGCGGCGTGCCGTTCTGGTTCGTGCGGGTCGACCAGGCCGGTACGGTGACCAAGCGCCACTCGGCGACGCAATTGCAATTCGCTCGCTACGGCAGCGCCTGCCCGCTTTGGAATGTCCATCAGGCCTTCGAGACGCCGACGCGCTGGTTGCGTCAGCTCGCCGAAACTCCGGACGGGGTACGCTACCTGTCTCTGGCGCGCGATATCAGCAGCGGCGGCGGGGCTTGGGGCGCGCCGGTGCGGCGCTTTGCGATTGGGCTGGGCTGCGAGGTGAAACATGCGCGCGAGCTGGTCTATGCCGACCACATGGACCTCGATTCCGCTCAGGCCTTCGAGCCGGTGGGTATCTCCTGCCGAATCTGCGAGCGGACGCAGTGCCACCAGCGCGCGGTGCCGCCGCTCGAAGGGCAGTTGAGAGTGGACCCGGATCTGCGGCAGGAGCTGCCCTACCGGCTGGACTGAGGGCGCCCTGAGACCGGGCTTCGCCTTCGCCCGGTCTCAGCCGAGCAGAGCGGGAAGCCCAATGCCAGTGACCTCGAACCCGTCCTCGGCGGCGGGCACCTGCCCGGTCACGTAGCTGGCGCGCAGCGAGCACAGAAACGCAATCGCCTCGGCAATCTCGCACTCCGAGCCGGGGCGGCAAAGTTGGCATGGATGCCGTGAACGGCGTCATCCTCGCGATGCTTCTGACCCAATCGCGGCAAGCTGGAGCGAGTGGATCGGATTTGGTGCCTTGGGCGAGATCTGCCGCAAGATGAGTGTGGCGGAAGCTACATTCTATCGAGGGAATGAGATCTTGCCGGGTACTGTCCTGTCACGTGGTGGGTCGCGGACGCCATTTCGACGAGGTGCCGCTTGGGCTCTCGGCAACCTGCGATTTACCGGTCTCGCGACAACTGATGGTGGAACCTCGCTCCCGATCCACGGTTCGTGTCGCATGGACCCATGCAACCCGAGCCGCGCCAAGTAAGGGTGCGAAGGAGGACAGGCCGTCATGACTTACCGGACATTCGAAGATGACCATCGACGGCGCCAGCCCCGTCGCGCGGGCCCACCAGGCGGCGCGGGATTGGCGATCGGGCTGGGGCTGGTACTGCTCGGCGGGCTGGCCGCGCAGCAATACGCCACCCGGCAGCAGGATCGCCGACCGGCCGACAGCGCGCCTGGACGCACCGCGCGGCAGAACCGCTTCGGCGGGTATGCCGTCACCGGGCGCAGCGTGACGATCGACCGTCCCCGGCAGGAGATCTACGAATTCTGGCGCGAATTCAGAAACTTGGCGCATTTCATGGAGAATGTTGAAAGCGTCCATGCAGCGGACGACATTTCCATTTGGACGATTTCCGCACCATTGGGCTACGCCGTCGAGGTCAAGACCCGCATCGTGAGCGACCGTCCCGGCGAGGAGATCGCCTGGCGTTCGACCGACGACAGCCAGATCGACACCGAAGGCAAGGTGATGTTCCGCGATGCGCCGGGCGGCCGTGGCACGGTGGTCGAGGCCGTCGTGGCCTACCGCCCACCGATGGGCGAACTGGGCCGGATCGCGGCCAAGCTGTTTCAGACCGAACCCGCGATTCAGGCGCGGCGCGACCTCAAGCGACTGAAGATGCTTCTGGAGACCGGCGAGATCGCTACCAACGCCAACCGCAACGACGCCTGAGGAGGATGCCATGCGCGCACTGACCTATCACGGCAAGCACGACGTCCGCGTCGATACCGTCCCCGACCCCGAGATCGTCAATCCCCGCGATGCGATCATCGAAGTCACCTCGACCGCGATCTGCGGCTCGGACTTGCATCTCTATGACGGGGTGATCCCCGCCGTGCAGAAGGGCGACATTCTGGGGCACGAGTTCATGGGGCGCGTCGTCGAAACCGGCTCCGGCTCCACCTTGAAGAAGGGGCAGCGCGTGGTCGTCCCCTTCACCATTTCCTGCGGGCAATGTTTCCACTGCAAACTTCAGCAGTTCTCGGCTTGCGATAACTCCAACCCTGTCGACAAGCAGGACCTGACCGAACCGCTCTTTGGCCATGCTGTTTCGGGGCTGTTCGGCTACTCGCACCTGACCGGGGGCTATCCCGGTGGGCAGGCCGAGTATGTCCGCGTGCCGTTCTCGAATGTGGGCCCGATTGTCATTCCCGAGGGGATGGAGGATGACGAGGTGCTGTTCCTCTCGGATATCCTGCCTACCGGCTGGATGGCCGCCGAGAATGCCGAGATCACCCAAGGCGACACCGTGGCGGTCTGGGGCTGCGGCCCGGTCGGTCTCTTTGCCATACAAAGCGCCAAGGTCATGGGCGCGCACAAGGTGATCGCGATCGACCACTATCCCAACCGCCTCGACCTCGCGCGAAAGATGGGGGCCGAGGTGATCGACTACACGCAGACCCACGTGCTCGAGGCTCTGATGGAGATGACCGGCGGCATCGGGCCTGATGCGGTGATCGACGCGGTCGGTATGGAAAGCCATGGCTTTGCGCCAGACAACGTCTTTGACACGATCAAGCAGAAGGTCGGTTTCGGGGCCGACGCGCCGCATGCGCTGCGGATGGCGATCATGGCCTGCCGCAAGGGGGGACGCATTTCCATGCCGGGCGTCTATGGCGGTTTTGCCGACAAGTTTCCTCTCGGCGCGCTGATGGAAAAGGGTCTGCAGCTGCGCACCGGGCAGACCCATGTGCAGCGCTATACCAAGGATCTGCTGCGCCGAATTCAGGAGGGCGAGCTCGACACCACCTTCATGATTTCGCACCGCTTGCCGCTCGAGGACGCCCCACGCGGCTATGACAACTTTGCCAACAACCAGAATGACTGGACCAAGGTTGTGCTGAAGCCCGGCTCCGCAATGTCCTGAACGCGCCGGGCCGCTGCGTGGAATATGCAAAGCGGCCCGGCCATGCGCCCATGACTTAGGTCAGTCACAGCGATCCGACCACGCCTTGAGTAAAGCGGAGCTGTTCATTCCCGCTACTGAAAGTGTCGGACCAGAACAGCCACGGCTCATCAACGCTGAGACTGCCATGACGAAAGTGGAATGCAAACTATCCGCGCTAGTTCAGCCTGCATGCACAGAATGATCCCTCTCCTTGCGGCTATCGCCTTCATCGCCTCGCCTCTCACGGCGCAGGAGGAAGCTCCGGCACCGCCATCCATCACTGTCGAGGGGGGATGGTCGGACACGCAGATCAGCGAACGGCTGAGCGACATCCTTGCCGCGCTCGGTCGTGACACGGTCACGGTTGAGGTCGAGGCCGGTGTCGTCACCCTGTCGGGCGAGGTCGCCGAAGAGGCGCTCGGCCGCGAGGCCGCCGACATCGCGGCCCGGTTGGAAGGTGTGGTGGCGGTGCGCAACGATATCGCGGCCTCGGCCGAAATCACCGAACAGCTCGACCCGGCGATCGCGCGGTTCCGCACGCGGATCGAACAGGCCCTCGGGCGGCTACCTCTCATCCTCTTGGCGGCCACGGTCTTTGCCCTCGTGACCGGTCTGGGCCTTTTGTTGTCGCGGCTCAGGATCTGGAACCGGCTCGCACCGAACAGCTTCATCGCAGGCATTTACCGCCAAGGGGTTCGGGTCGCATTCGGTATCGCGGGGCTCGTGGTCTCGCTAGACGTGGTCGGAGCCACGGCACTTCTCGGGACCATCCTTGGCGCGGCGGGTCTCGTGGGTCTGGCCATCGGTTTCGCCGTGCGCGACACGGTCGAGAACTTCGTCGCCTCGGTGATGCTCAGCTTGCGTCAGCCGTTCAAGCCCAACGACCTCGTCGAGATCGAAGGCGACACCGGGCGTGTCATACGGCTGACCTCGCGCGCGACAATCCTGCTGTCGCTGGACGGAAACCACATCCGCATTCCGAACGCCGTGGTCTTCAAAAGCCGTATCATCAACTACACGCGCAACCCCGAGCGCCGCTTCAGCTTCGACATCGGCATCGACCCCGAAGCCGATCTCGAAGCGACGCGCCGGCTTGCACAGGATCGGCTTGTGGGACTGAGCTTCGTCCTGCCATCACCCGAGCCGATCGTCTGGATCGAGAACATCACGGAGGCCGGTGCCATCCTGCGGGTCAGCGGTTGGATCGATCAGAACACGACGGGCTTCCCCACGGCGCGCGGCGACGCGATCCGGTTGGTCAAGGACGCGATCGAAGCGGCAGGCGTGTCCATACCGGACACGACCTATCGCATCCGCCTTGAAGGATCCGGGTTCATGCCCGTCGCCAAGGAGGACGATCAGGACAAGAAAATACCGGACGTCGCGCCCAGGCCCGAGCCGATAGCCGCCACCTCTCACCCATCCGAGGAAAACGCTCTCATCGCCTTGGTGCAAGCCGAGCGCGCGGAGGGGGACGATCTCCTGAGTAGAGACGCGCCGCTGGAATAACCGCAAGCTGCCACGGCGATGGGATCTCGAACGAGCGACAAGCGGCCGAACCACACCGCGTTTTCGCACCCGGACAAGTCCCACCGCCTCTGCATGTGATCTATGCCATCGAGGGGCGGCCTACACGTGGTCGGGACGTTCAGGCTGCGACCTGTTATCGCCTCAGGATGATCCACAGCGCATGGATGATCCCCGGAATATACCCCAGAAGAGTGAGGATAAGGTTGATCCAGAAATGCTTGCCGAGGCCTTCCTGAAGGAAGACGCCAAGCGGCGGGATGAAGATCGCGATGATGATGCGGACTATGTCCATGTGGGCCTTTCCGATGCGCGGAAGCGTCTTGCTTGCGTGGGGCAGCCCGCAGGCTGCGAACCGTTTGAAAAACAAGCGCTGTGAGATCATCGGGTTCCCTGAGGACCGTCTGCCCCCCAAGATTCTCGATTTGCGTCGCTACGGATCGGCAGAAGAGGTTGCACCCGGTATATTAGACCGCCAGGATTCCATAGCTTGAACAAGGCTTGGGACGAGTTTGTGCAAGCTGCACTGAATGTCCGCACTCCCGGGGAATTCTTATCGACGTGGCTATCAGCGAGCCGTAAGTTCAAGCTATTTCTGCCTATAATCCTCTATAAGTTTCCGTAACTTATCAGTCAAATCTCCGTCTTGATGTTAAATGTTCGCACTTGATGTATGCTCGAAGTTCACCGGCGGATTGAGCGTCGTAGCAATGCGCGAGCCGACCCCCCATCGGCATGACCAAAAGCCGATCGAACAAGGCAAACTGAGCGGTGGATATCACCTCCCACCGTGCCGGAGCTTCGCCAACAGGGCGGTGACGAGGTAGATTGCGAACAGCCCTACGAAAACCGTGGCGATATAGAGCGCGATGGCCCACGCGTCTGAGACAGTGGGCCAGTCACCAAACAGACGGAGATCAAACAGAGCGGGCGCAAGGATCAAACCAAAGGCCAAAGCGACAAGTCCCGCCCCGGCGATCGCCGCGACACCCGCGATGCCCCCCCGCCGCGACCGGCGAAGCGCCCGGCGGGCCGAACGGGTCGAGCGTCCCAGATCGGCTTGCACCGCGATCAGAGCGGGCACGACGAGCAACACCAGAAACATGCCGAACCCCAGACCATAGACCAGCGTGATGACCGTGGGCTTGAGGAATTCGGCTTGGATCGACCCTTCGTAAAGCAGCGGTGCCAGGCCGAGCACTGTGGTAGCTGTCGTCAGGAAGACGGGCCGCAACCGATCCGCCGCCCCATCGACGATGGCCGGCGTCATGCCCCGCGTTTCGGCATAGTCGTCGATTGTTGTCACCAGCACGATGGAATCGTTGATGATGATCCCTGTCATTCCGATCAACCCGACCACCGAAAACAACGACAGCGGCACGTCCCACGCGATGTGACCATATATCGTGCCCACCAGGCCGAAGGGGATGATCGCCATCACCACCAGAGGCCGGGTCCAGCTCGCAAAGATCCAAGCCAGCGTGAGATAGATGCCGATCAACACGAGATAGAGGCCAAGCCGGGCATCGGAGAGAAAGGCGCGCTCCTGCTCGGCCAGCCCCGACAGTGCGGTCGCGACGCCGAAGCGGCTTTCGACCTCGGGCAGGATCTCCTCAGCGATGCTGCGGTTGATCTCTGCGGCGCGCTCGGGGTCGCCGTCGTCCATGCCGCCGTTGACCGAGATCAGCAGCACGCCGTTCTCGCGCCGGATCGTCGAAAATCCGGTGGAGCGCTCCACGGTGACGATATCGGCCAGCGGCACATAGTCGCCGGTCGCCGTGCGGACCAAGGTGCCCGAAAGAAAATCGGCAGTAAGTTCCGCTTCGGGCAGCGCGACCCGGATCGTGGCGGTGCGGCCGTTCTGAGGAAAACGCGCGGCTTCGATACCCGACAGGCGGTCGCGCAAGGTGCGGCCCAACTCCTCGATCGACAAGCCAAGCGCCTCGCCACGAGGGGTGAGCTCCAAGACCAGCTCCTCCTTGTCGTAGGCCAGCGTGTCTTCGAGCCCGTTCACTTCGGGAAACAGGGCCAAACGCGATTTGAGCGCCTCGGCGGCGGCCTTGAGCGTCTGTGGATCGGCACCGGAAATCTGTATGTCGATGGCGTCCCCACCGGGCCCCGAGCCCCAGCTGCGAAAGCTGATGGTCTCGACGAGCGGGTTCTGGCTGACCCTTTCTTGCAGCAGGGTCACGAACTCGCGCGAGGAATAGGGCCGCAGATCCGCGTCGATGAGCGTGACGGTGATTGCACCAAGCTGCCAAGGCTCCTTGTTCTCGACGCCTGAAAGGCCACGCCCGGCGGTGCCGCCGGTCTGCGCGATCATGAAGGTAATCGGGTCGCGGCCATGCTCCGCTTCGAGCTCAGACGCCAGCGCCTCGACGGCGCGCTGCATCTCGCCCATCACCGTACGACTGTCTTCGCGGCTGGCGCCGGGCAACATGGCGAAATTGCCGGTGACCGAGCCCTGCTCGGGTGCGGAGAAGAACCGCCACTGCACATCGCCGCGCACGAATTGCGATGCCTGCCCGGCCAACGCCAGCAGCGCAAGGGCCAGCACCGGGTAGCGCGCCCAGATCACGAGCCGCATCAGCGGACGGAACATCCTGTCGCGAAGCCACGAAAAGCCCCGGTTCACGATGTGTGAAGGCCAGTCGTACCACGGGCGGCTTTGGCCCAGCCGGATCGAATGGCTCAGGTGATTGGGCAGGATGATGAAGCATTCGACCAGAGAGGCGGCCAGAACCGCAATCACCGTGAAGGGAATGTCGGAGATCAGGTCGCCGAAGCGGCCGCCGATGACGACGAGGCCAAAGAAGGCGATAATCGTGGTCAGCGTGGCCGAGAGCACCGGGTAGAACATCCGTCCCGCCGCGCGTTCGGCGGCTACCACCGGCGACTCGCCTAGCCGTCGCGCCCGGAAATCGGCGTGCTCTCCCACGACGATGGCGTCGTCGACCACGATGCCCAGCGTCAGGATCAGCGCGAATAGCGAGATCATGTTGAGCGTCAGCCCACCAAGATACATCAGCGCCACCGCTGCCGACATCGCGACCGGGATCCCCGCCGCGACCCAAAAGGCGGTGCGGGCGTTGAGGAAAAGAAACAACAGCACCACCACGAGAGCGAGGCCGATCAGACCGTTGTCGAGCAGCAGGGCCAGCCGGGCGCTGATGGCATCGGCCGTGGAATTCGTGAGCTGCAGCGTCGTGCCGGCAGGCAGCGTCGCCTCGAGCGCGCGCGCGACCTCCGCGGCGGTCTTTTGCAGCGCGATGGCGTCGCCCGCCTCACTGCGGCTCACGCGCAATTGCACGGCGGGGTTCTCGCCGATGAAATAGGCCCGGTCGCGATCTGCGCTTAGTGTCGAGAGTATCGCTACATCGCCCACGGTCAGCGTCGAGCCGTCGACCCCGCGGCGCAGCACGACGCCGCCGATCTCCTCGGTCGTTCGTTTTTCGGTGCCGGTGCGGATGCGCTGCGCCCCCGCCACGTCGCCCGCCGGATCGGTGCTCACCTGATTGCCGATCGCCGTGGCGATGTCGCTCAGCCCGATGTCGTGGCGGATCAGCGCGATCGAAGGCACCTCGACCAGGACCTGCGGCGCTGCGACCCCCAGAACGCTGGTCCGGGTGACGCCTTCGGCAAATAGCCTGACCGACAACTCATCGGCGTAGAGCGCCAGTTGATCGACCCCGACGGGCCCCGAGATGACGATATCCGTCACCCGGTCGGACCAGTTGCCGCGCCGGAACTCGGGCTCATCGGCGCCCTCGGGCAGGCCGGTCACCGCGTCGAGAGCGGACTGCATCAGGTCTTCGGCCTCGGACATGTTCGTGCCGGGTTCGAACTCCACGCTGATAGAGGCGGAGCCTTCGGTCGAGCGTGCCTCGGAGGCGGTCACGCCCTCGACCGCCAGCATGGCAGGCTCGAGAACCTGCACCACCGCACGGTCGACATCGGCGGCACCTGCCCCACTCCAGGCGACCGAGACGGTCAGGCTGTCGCTGATCGTGTCGGGAAAGAACTGCGCACGAATGCGCGGCATCGCCATCAGGCCAAGCGCCAGCATCACGATCAGCACCAAGTTCGCGGCGGTGCGATGCCGGGTGAAATAGGACAGGACGCCGCCCAGGCTGCGTGACAGATGCGCGGCGTCCTTCATCCGCCCATCCTGCTTTCGAGCCGGTCGACGACCTCGGCGGGCACCTTGTCCTGTCGCAGCTGCTCCATCAGGCGGTCGCGCGTCTCTGCTGGCATCCGTTCGTTGGCCTCGACGAAAGCGACAAGCCTCGCCCGGTGATCGGGGTCGAGCGCGATCATGTTGGGTGCCGAGACAGCGGCCGTCTCCTCAGACATGGCCTCGTCGGCAAGGGGGCGCACCTTGATCCCTGCACCCAGAAGTGGCGTCCGCTGGGCCGCGATGTCGCGGCCGCCGAGCGCGGCGGCGGCAATCAGCACGTCGTCCCCCTGCGGGCGCAGCACATCCACGACAATGCTTTCAAGACGATCGTCGGGGCCAAGGGCAAGCACGGTGTCGTCCGCGCCCAAGGCCGAGGCCGGGATGCGGGCCACGTCGTCGATCGGTCGCTCGGTGACGATCACGGTGACGAAATCGCCCGGGCGCAGGCCGGGGGCATCGTCCAGTTCGGCATAGATAAGCCGCCCGGTCTGGCCCTGCGCCACCACCGCCGCCTCGCGCACGACGCGGCCGGTCCCGGTCAGTGGCAGGCCGTCCACGTCGAGGCGCACGGTCACGGGGGCGCCTTGGATCCGGTGCGCTTTGCCCAAAAGGCGGGCATATTGGGTGGCGGAGACGCGAAAGGCCACCTCCAGCGCGGTCGGGTCCACCAGCACCGCCAGTTGCTCGTTGGCAGTGACACGGCTGCCGGGGCTGACGGCAACTTCGGTCAGCTGTCCGTCGAAGGGCGCGGTAATTCTTGTGTTTGCGAGATCGCGCTCGGCCTCGGCCACGGCGATCTCGGCGCGGGCCCGGCGGGTGGCGGCCTGATCGATCCGGGTCTCGGCCTGGGCGATGGTCTGCCTTCGGGCCAGCACCGCTTGGGATGCGGAGGAGGCAGAAAGCTCGGCGGCCTCGAGCTCGGGAGCGGTGCCAATGCCGCGTTCCTGCAGTCCGCGCTGACGTGCGAGGGCCTGTTCGCGCAGCACCGCCTGCGCCTCGGCAGCAGCTAACTCGTCGCGCCCAAGATCGAGCGCGCGTTCGGCCTCGCGCCCCTCCGACAAGGCGTCATCGAGATCGACGCGGGCGCGGGCAAGTTGGCTCTCGGCATCCGCCGGGTCGATCTGCAAAAGCAGCGCTCCCGAGGCGACCGTGCCACCCTCGACCATCGCCTCGGCAACGTCCTGCACGATGCCGCCTACCGAGGCGCGCAGCCCGACGGTGCGCGAAGAGCGCAATTCGCCAAAGACCGTCAGCTCGGGCTCGATCCGCTCCGGCGTCACGGTGACGGTGCGCACGCTTGCCACCCGCTCTTGCGTCGGGAAGGCGCGCGGCTCGGCGTTCATTCGCGCCTCGATCGAGCTGCGCAGCAAGTTCCCCGCATAGGCAAGCAACCCCAGCGTCAGGGCGAAAAGAAACAGCCCGCTCAGGGTTCGGCGCAAGAACCGCATCCACCTCTCCAATGTCCGGCCCTTCGGAAACACCCGACCAAATGCCACACCGCCAGAGTACCCCACAATCCCCGGGTGACCAGCCACGTCCTGTTGAACCCTTGCGACGAGCCTTCCCGACTGGGGCCAAATTTTTAGGCCTCGCGGCTCAGTGGATGACCGATCGGTGCAATCCGAGAGAGCGGAGCGTTCAAACTTCCACATATGAATGGTTCACTAGATGAACTAATCCTGCGACGATGATTCGGATTGGAGCGACGCATGAGCGACGGCGACGAGATCGACGGCGGCAGCGGTGACATGTTGTTCGGGGTGGCGCTGCTCTACTGGGCGCTGCACGAGAGGCTCGAATGCTTCGACCCCGACCTGTCCAAGCAGGAGCGGCTGCTTCTGGTCCGGCTGCCCACGCCGCGCCGGATGGGCGATCTCGCCCGTCTCATGCAGGCGCTGCCCTCGACCCTCACCGCACTGGCCGATGGGCTGGAGGTCCGCGGGCTGATCGCGCGCCGCCGCGATCCCGAGGACCGGCGGGCCTGGCTCTTGGAGTTGACCGAGACCGGACGGGCGCGGCGCGAGGGAATTCTTGCCCATGTCGACCGGGCCTTGCGCGATGCCACGGGGCTGCCAGAGGCCGATCTCACCCATCTGGGCGACCTGCTCACCCGTATTCGCCACCACATTCGGGCCGATGGCCTGCCCAAAGGATTGCCATTTTGACCCTTCGCCCCCCCCTCCCCGCGCTTCTCGTCTTGTTGCTGGCGCTCTGCGCGCCGCCGCTCGCCGCGCAAGAGACCCCGCCTCGCCCGGTCAAGCTGATGACGCTTGGCGCTGCCGATGCCGCGCTGACGCGCGAGTTCTACGGTCAGGTTGCGGCGCGGCAGACGGTCGATCTTGCCTTCCAGGTCGGCGGCCAGCTGGTCGAATTTCCGGTGATCGAGGGTCAGACCCTGCCAGCGGGCGATCTCGTGGCCCGGCTCGACCCCGAGCCGTTCGAGCTGGCCCTCGAACAGGCGCGGCTGCGTCAGGCGCAGGCCAGCCGCGATCTCGACCGGCTGAGCCAGCTTAGCCGCTCTACGGTAAGCCAAGCCACGCAGGACGACGCGCGCACCAACGCCGAGCTGTCCAGCGTCGCCCTGCGCGACGCCGAGCGCGCGCTGTCCAAAGCCACGCTCGACGCGCCGTTCGAGGCGCTGGTGGCCGAACGATTGGTGGCCAATTTCAGCACCGTTGGGGTCGGCACGCCGGTCGTGCGATTGCACGACATGTCCGAGCTGAGGGTTGCGGTCGAGGTACCGGAGATCCTGTTCCAGCGCGCCGGGCGCGAGGTCGATGTCGAGATCACCGCGCGGTTGCCGGGCCGCCCCGACAGCTACCCGCTCGAAATCCGCGAATACACCTCCGACGCCACTGCCATCGGCCAGAGCTTCGGCCTCACCCTCGCCTTCGATGCCGAAACCGCGCCGGACGTGCTGCCCGGCTCCTCGGTCACGGTCACCGCGCGCCTCAGTGAGGGCGGCTCGGGCTTGGCGGTGCCGACGGCCTCGTTGGTGCCCGCGCCGGACGGTAGCGTTTCGGTCATGCGCTTTGTGTCCGCGGACGGTGGCGCCGAAGGCTTGGGCCAAGTGGTGCTGACACCGGTCAAGGTCGAGGTTGCCGATGACGGCGGCTTCCTGATCACCGAGGGTGTCGCGCAGGGCGATGAGATCGTCGCTGCCGGGGCCAGCACGCTCGAAGACGGTCAGGCGGTTCGCCGCTTCACCGGCTTTCCGCAGTAAGGACGCCAGATCATGACCATCGCGCGCGCTTCCATCGAAAAGCCGATCCTGACTTGGCTGCTGATCCTCGGCTGCCTGTTCGGCGGGCTTTGGGGCTTTGCCACGCTGGGCCGCCTCGAAGACCCGGCCTTCACCATCAAGCAGGCGGTGATCGTCACCACCTACCCCGGTGCTTCGGCCGAGCAGGTCGGACGCGAGGTGTCCGAACCGCTTGAATCGGCGATCCAGCAGATGGGCGAGATCGACCGGATCACCTCGATGAACCGGCCCGGACAATCGCTGATCGAGGTCGAAGTGAAATCGACCTATGGCGGCGACGCGCTGCCCGACATCTGGACAAGGCTGCGGGCCCAGGTGCGCGACGCCGCCCGCAACCTGCCATCGGGCGTTGGCGATCCGATGGTCAACGACAGCTTCGGCGACGTGTTCGGCCTCTACTACGCGGTCACGGCTCCGGAGTATTCGGACGCCGAGATCCACCGCCTCGCCAACTGGCTACGGCGCGAGCTTCTGGCTGTCGAAGGGGTGGCGGACGTCGATCTGGCCGGTCTGCCGGAGGAGGCGATCTTCGTCGAGCCGGAGCTGGCGCTCTCTGTGGCGCAGAACCTGCCCGCGCAAGCGGTGGTCGGCGCGCTGGCCTCGGCGGACTCGGTCGTGCCCGCGGGCTCGGTCGGACGCAGCGGTCAGCGGGTGCTGATCGAGGCGCCGGAAGGCTCCGACAGCGTCTCGGAGATATCCGGCCTGTCGGTCGGCGTCGGCGGCGAGCTTCTCAACCTTTACGACGTGGCCGAGGTGCATCGTGGCCGGGTCGAGCAGCCCTCACTGATCCTGCGCCACGACGGGACCGAGGCCTTCACCTTCGGAGTCGCCGGTCTTGCCACCGAGAACATCGTTGCCGTCGGCCACCGCGTCGACGACCGGCTTGCCGAGTTGTTCGCCGAGATCCCGGCGGGCGTTTCGCTTGAACCGATCTACCAGCAGCACCTCGTGGTCGAAGAGGCGTCGAACGCCTTTCTGGTCAACCTCGCCATGTCGGTCGCCATCGTGGTCGGCGTGCTGGCGCTGTTCATGGGCTGGCGCGCCTCGGTCGTGGTGGGCGCGACCTTGCTGCTCACCGTGGTCGGCACGCTGTTCTTCATGGCCGTCTTCGCGATCGAGATGGAGCGGATCTCGCTCGGCGCGCTGATCATCGCCATGGGCATGCTGGTCGACAACGCCATCGTCGTGGCCGAGGGGATGCAGATCGCCATGTTGGGCGGACAGTCGTCCCGGCAGGCGGCGGGCGAGACGGCGGGCAAGACGCAGATCCCGCTTCTCGGGGCCACCGTCATCGGCATCATGGCCTTCGCGGGTATCGGCCTGTCGCCGGATGCCACAGGCGAATTCATGTTCTCGCTGTTCGCAGTCATCGGCATCTCCTTGCTACTGAGCTGGGTGCTTGCGATTACGGTGACGCCGCTCTTGGGCCACTACCTGTTCAAGCGCGGAACGGCAGGCGGTGCCGGGGCCTATGACGGCGCGCTGTTTCGTGGCTATGCCGCCGTGTTGCGCGGCGCAATCAAGGCGCGCTGGCTGGTGATCCCGGCGCTGGTGGCGATCACCGTGGTCTGCTTTGCGGGCTTCGGCCAAATCCGGCAGCAGTTCTTCCCCGACTCCAACACACCGCTGTTCTTCGTGCATTACAAGTTGCCTCAGGGCAGCACGATCCACCAGACATCCGAGGATCTGGCGGTGATCGAGGATTGGCTCTCGGAGCGTGAGGAGGTGGTGGCCTACACCAGCTATGCCGGTCAGGGGGCCACGCGCTTCATGCTTACCTACGCGGCGGAGAAGGCCAACCCGAGCTATGGGCACATGATCATCCGTACCGATGGGATCGACGCGATCCCGGCGTTGCAGGCCGATCTCGAAGCCTTTGGCCGCGCGGCCTTGCCACAGGGTGAGTTCCGCACACGGCGGCTTGTCTTCGGCCCCGGCGGCGGCGATCCGATCGAGGCGCGCGTCTCGGGCCCCGATCCGGAGGTGCTGCGCGAAATCGGCGACGAGGTCATCGAAGCCTTGCGCGCCGCCTCGCCCGATATCCTCGATCCGCGCACCAACTGGCGCGAGCCCGAACTGGTACTGCGCCCCGAGTACGCCACCGACCGCGCCCAAAGCGCGGGCATCAGCCGCGACGACGTGGCCAGCGCGCTGCGCTTTGCCACCGACGGCGTGCAAGGCGGCGTCTACCGCGAGGGTGATCGGCTCATCCCGATCACCGTGCGGCTGCCGCGCGACGCCACCAGCGACCTGCGCGACCAGCCGGTCTGGTCCGAGACCGGACAGCATTTCCTGCCCATCGAGCAAGTGATCGACGATCTGGGCTACGAGGTGCAGAACACGCTGGTGCATCGCCGCGACCGGGTCCCGACGCTCACCGTCGGCGCCGACATCCCGCCCGAACGCACCGCGGCAGAGGTCTTCGGACAGGTCCGTGCCGCCGTGGAGGCGATCGAGGTGCCGCCGGGCTACGCGCTCGACTGGGGCGGCGAATTCGAGTCGTCGGGCGACGCGCAGGAAAGCCTCGGTCGGCAACTGCCATTGTCGCTTTTGGTGATGGTGCTGATCTCGGTGCTGCTGTTCAACGCGCTCAAGCAGCCGATCATCATCTGGCTTCTGGTGCCGATGTCGGTCAACGGCGTGGTGCTAGGGTTGCTGGGCACCGGCCTGCCCTTCACCTTCACAGCGCTTCTTGGCCTGCTGTCGCTGTCTGGCATGCTGATCAAGAACGGCATCGTGCTGGTCGAGGAAATCGACCTCGTCCGTGCCGAAGGGGTGGAACTGCGCGAGGCGATTGTCACCGCCTGCGTGTCGCGCCTGCGGCCCGTGGTGCTGGCGGCGGCGACGACGATCCTTGGCATGCTGCCGCTGCTCTCGGACGCCTTCTTTGTGTCGATGGCGGTGACGATCATGGGCGGTCTGGCCTTTGCCAGCGTTCTGACGCTGATCGCGGCGCCGGTGTTCTACTACGTTTTCTTCGCCCGCTCCGAGACGCGGGCGAAGAGTCAGGCACAGGCTCTGCCCGCCTGACGAGGAGGCCAGTCGTCCTCGCGCCCACCCCGATGCAACTGGCTTCGGTGGCGGGCGCGGGGTCGGAGCTGCGACCCCGAAGGCCGGGCCTCTCTGGCTTCGGTCCGGCGCGCGTCACCTTTCATAGCCAGAACAAGGTGAGGCAGGAGCGGCGATGGCAATCAAGAAAGGCTTGGGGCTCGCAACCTCAAGCCTTACGTACATCCGGCCCGCCCCCATTCACCCGCGCAGAGCCTGCTCGATCAACGCGCCATCCGACACCTTCTCGCCGGGATGGGTGATGTGGAGGTCGCCCTGGGAAAGCCCCCCAGCACCTGCGCGACGCTGTCGTTCGTCGCGCCGATCTCCACGCCTCACTGCGCTGCGCATCAGCCATGTTCCGCCCCCCAGCCGATGCCGATGCCGATGCCGATCGCCGCGACAAGTACCGCGAGCATGAAGTAGTGCAGCGTGATTTCCGCGTCTGGTTAGCCCACCGCCTTCAGCACTCCGATCTCGGCGCGCTGCAGCGCGACGATCCGACCCAGCAGCGCGATCGCCATGTCGCGCAGCAGCGCCAGTTCGGCGTCGATGAAGGCGTGGCTCGACTGTCGGTCCCGCAGAGAGACGCCGGCGCCTCCTCACGGCGCGAGCAGTGCATCGATCCGGTCGGTCACCACCGGCAGTTCGGGTACCGCCTAGCCGGTCGCGCGCAGCTCTGCTGCCGTCACGCCGTCGATCGCACGGATCTCATCGATCAGCGCCTCGGGCGCCCGCCGTACCGCCCCGAACAGCTCTGCGAAGTTCTGGCAGTCGTAATAATTCTTGAGCGTCGCGTCGAGCGCTCGGACCATGCCAAAGGCGGTAAGCAAGATCGCCACGCCACAGGCCAGCACCCGCGCGATGGCGAGCACCTGCGACCAGAGACGCCGGATGTCGCGCAGAAGCTTGCGGTCGAGGACGTGTAGCTTCATCAATGCACCTCTTTCGCCGAGATGCGGCTGGCGTTGCGCTCGCCATCGAGCACCCGCCTGTCTTGGAACCGGATCACACGAGGCACCATGCGGCGGATGTCGGAGTTTTGCGTGATGACGAGGATCGTCGTGCCGAACCGGTAATTCACCCCATCGAGTGCTGCCAGAACCTCGATGCCGGTGCGGCTATCGAGCGCGCCGGTTGGCTCGTCACACAGAAGCACCCCGGGGCGCTTCGCGATGCCGCGGGGGATGGCGACCCTTTGCTGGTCGCCGCCCGACATCTGTGCGGGAGAATGGTCGAGACGCACGGTGAGGCCCACCAGTGCCAGCGCCTCCTCGACGGGCATAGGATCGACCGCGATGTCGGTGACGAGCTCGACGTTCTCGCGGGCGGTAAGACCGGCCGCGAGGTTGTAGTACGGGAACACGAAGTCCACGTGATCGCGCCGGAAGCGCGTCAGCTTCCGGTCGGTCATCGCGGTGAGTTCCGTGTCGTGGATCCGCGCCCGCCCGCTCGTGGCGTGATCGAGGCCGCCGAGAATCTTGAGCAGGGTCGACTTGCCGCTGCCCGACGTAGCCAGCGACACGACGAGCTCCGCTTCCGGCAGAACGAGATCCGCGTCGCCGCGGACCCGGACCTCCGCCTTGTCGCCGCCACCGTATACCTTCGTGAGCCGTCGGTCCGGGGGATCACCTTCGGGGCGTCGACCGCACCGAAGACCGGTGCCGACAGGCTCATGGGGTTTCGAGGATTATGTCCCTACTCCGATCAGCAGGTGATGTAGCAGGATGACGCGGACGGGCCGTCGCAGCCCTGATTTGCATCAAGGCCTCGAGGTGCAAGTCACCTAGACAGGCCTGTAAGGGCCAGGCGACTGCACCGGTCGGATTGTCGCCGCCCGGCAGGCTTTCCTTTCACCTCGCATCGACCGATGTGGGGTGCCCGACCCCGCCCAACCCCTGCTTTTGGCCGTCACGCCATGCGCCGCCGACTTGGTGGCGACGCATCCCGGCGCAGTGGCGATCCGAAAGCGCCGCTGACCGGCGGCACCTCGTGGGGAGAGCGTCGTTTCCAGTCCGAAAGCTCCATCAGTCGTCGGATGTCCTCGATCTCCACCTTTTCCACGCCCTCCGCCGCGATCTCGGCGGCGGTCCGGCCCTGAGCAAGCGCGTCGATGACGATGTCGATGACGCTGTAGTCATGGCCGATCCCGAACTCGTCGGAGACGCCCTTGGCCATGTCGGGGGACGGCAGCTGGTGGCGCACCGTGGCCGGAAGGTTCAGGGCCGCCGCGAGTTGTCGGACCTGCGTCTTGTAAAGGCCGGTCATCGGCTGCACCGGCAGATCGTCGATGCCGCCATGGACGAACCAGCCGACCTCGCATTCCGACAGGTTGGCGGCCCCGATGATCGACAGGTTCTGCTGGCGTGCGCGGGTCTCGATCGCCTGCCGGCGAAACAGGTGGCGTTGGCTGAAACCCCAATCAAGTTGCTTGATCGTGTGATCGAACAGGGCCTGTTTGTACCAAGGCCGCAAAGTCTCACCGCGTCCCACCCGCAAGGTCGCCATGAAGGGGGACATGCCACAGATGCGCCGAAACATGCGGGTGCTGATCCGGGCGACGGTTTTCGACAGTCGCAACACCTTCGGAAACAGCGGCTTGTAGACGCCGCGCCGCTTCATGTCGCCGGTGATGTCGATCTCCTCGAGTGGCAGCCTCAGGATCTGCGCCATGAGCCGCGCGTTTTGTGCAATCTGCGGGTCGCTGTCGCGGTCGAAGAGGTAGAGCACGCGCACCCTGTCCGGCCCCAGGGCCGTCACGGCCAGCGCCGCGAGCACCGCGGAATCGAGCCCTCCGCTTAGCCCGAGGATCACACCGTCGGTGTGTTGCCGCCGGACGAGATCTTCCAGATAATCGGAAATTTCGCGGATCGCCTTCGTCGTGTCGATGTCGAGGTGTTTCATCACAGGTCTCCTCGGTCGTCCCAGTCTCCGCGGTCGGCCGGTTGCGACGGACTGCGGGAACGGCAGATGCCGGTCGCAAGGACCATGCGCGGTCTCGGGCGGGTGAGCCTTGATCTGTGTCACGCCCCGCCCTCGCCTGAGGTCGGGAGAGGCGCGCGTGCTGGAAGCCCCGCCTTGATCCGTAACCGGCATGAGTTTGAACTTGGCTCCCCAAGAACTCGATCCGCCAATGCGCTGTAGCGGGGATCTTGTCGCCTGCACTGCTGCACCAATCCGGTTGCGCAGCCGCAAAGTCTGACCGGCCCAAGAGCCGCAGACGGGTCACCACGCACCGGATCCTCTGAGAGCTTTGAAACACGTACCGTTCTTTAAAGCCGAGATCCAAAAGGCGCACGGGTCGTGAAACCGGCGCGCCTTGGCCCTGGCCGAAGGCCGGGTCGTCCTCCTTCACCGGCCAGGATCGGGCGCAATCGCGCCTTGTCCTGACCGGAGCTACCCCTCACCACTTCGACACTCGTATGGCCTATGCATAGCACCTGCTGAGCCGGGCGACTTGATGTGGATCATGGTGGGCGCGGCTCTTGCGCCCCCGCGCCCATTTCGCACCCGCTCCGCTTCGGCCCCATCCCGCCCGATTGATCTGGCGCAAGGTGCGGTGGCCCGGATCCGGAGATGCTTGGGCCACATCGGGACGGGCCCGAGGAAAGGACCCCCATGAACACCATCATAGCGGCGACCGACTTTTCGACGGCGGGCAACCGGGCCGTCCTGCGCGCGGCGGATATCGCGGCGCGCACGGATGCGCGGCTGCATGTCTTTTACGCGGCGCGCATGAGCCTGACCCCCGAGCAGGCGACCCATTTCGCCGCTCTGGTGGAGGGCTACTTCGACACGCTGCGTGCGCAGGTCCAGTGCCGCTACGGTCCGGCCCTCAAGGTGACCGGCACCGATGCGGCCAAATGGCAGGAAATCTACGAGGTCATCGACCGCCAGAAGGCCGACCTGCTCGTGGTCGGGCCGCATGTCCATCCCAGCGGGCTCGACGCCTTCCACGGCACCTTCGTGGAGCGGCTGGCTGCGGATTGCCCCGTACCACTTTTGATATCGACCTCCGACCCCGCAACGCCCCATCGCCTGTCGCTCGCCTCCGTCGATCTGGGTCCGGAGAGCGAAAGCGCCATCTCGGTTCTCAGGAGCGTGGCGCCAGAGGCGGAGATCACCTTGATGCGGATCGCCCCCCAGACTGCGGAAAACATGGCCCGGTGCGGCGGAGCTGAGGCGGAGGTGATGAGCCCAACGCTCGAGAGCGCCGCCAAAGCGCTTGCACGGTTTCGCGATCAAGTCGGTTTGAACGTGCAGACCCGGATCATCGCGGCGCAGGGCGATCCGCGCGCCCGAATCCGCGAGGAGGTCGCTAGCCGCGCGGTCGATCTCGTCGTGCTGACGGGCGCGAACCCTATGGGCGGGTTGCAGACGGATTTCGTGAAGGCCCCGCCCTGCAACCTTCTGGTATTCCCCACCGCCCTCGCCCGGCAACCGGCCTGACTAGCGTTGATGAGGCCGGGATTGACCTCGATCAATGTGGCGACCTCGGCTCACGCCTAGAGTTTGTGCATATCACCGAACCCTGCCGAAGGAGGCTCCCATGCGACGCGAAGCTCTGTATGCGATCCCAGCCCTGTTTATCGCCCGATCTGTAGCCGCCGACCCCGAAACCTTCGGGGCCTATGGGCACCACATGGGGGGCTGGGGCAGCGGTTTTTTCGGTATCGGCATGATGATCCTGTTCTGGGGCGCTCTGATCGCGATTGCGGTTCTCGCCTTCCAATTGTTCGGTAGGGACGGTTTCAAGGGCAATGGCGGCAAGCCTTCTGCGCTCGACGTGTTGAGAGACCGCTTCGCACGCGGGGAGATCGACCTCGAAGACTTCGACGCCCGCAAGAAGGCGCTTTCGGATTAAGGCTGAGACCGTGGCAGGACTGATCCTTTGCCCAGACCAGATCCTAGGGAGGCACAAGCGCCGATCTGGCCAGTCGCCCTGACCGGAGAACGCAGTCGAGTGTGGGCGTGATATCGAACGGGGCATCCACGACGATCTCGGTACGGGGCAACTGCGGCATCCATGACGTCGAGGGCCTGTCCCGCGGTCTGGGGCGTCGCGCCCTCTCGTTGTGATCATGGAACTGCCGGAGGCAGGCGGCGCCAGCGCCACCGGCTGCGTGATGATCCGGCCCACGCCGATGCGCGGTCAGTCCCTTCCCGACGCACGCTGGGCCGACCCGCTGCCCGAGGCAGCCCAGACGCTGATGGTCAGGACGCTCTCGGATACCAACGCGCTGCGCTTTGTCGGACGCAAACCCTTGGGGGTCGGCGGGGATTTCGCGGTTCTGGCCGTGTTGATCGATTTCCAAGCCGGGGCCACAGGGCCCGGTGCCGTCATCAACCTGCGCATGGACGTGAGGCTGGTGCGCGAGCGTGACGCCACCGTGATCTCCTTGCGCACGATCACCGCAAAGCCCCGAGCCGCCACCGCCGAAGGCGACGACGTCGTCGCCGCCTTCGACCAGACCACGGGTCAGCCGATGCAGGCCTTCGCCGCCTGGTTGCTCGGCTCCGTGAGCGGCCAGAGCTGAAACGCCGCTATTTCGAGAACAGCACCGGGCGCTTGGCATCGCGCATCAGGTCGTGGGTCACCGTGCCGAGCACGAAGTCATAGGCCCTGGAATGGCCAAAGGCCCCCGTCGCGATAAAGCTCGCGCCGGTCTCGAAGGCCTCGCGCTCGATAACTTCGGCGATTCGCCGCTCGTTCGGCACCCTGTGGGTCACGGTCGCCTTCAGGCCGTGGCGGCTCAGCATCGCCGCCATCTCGTTCGCGGGATAATCCCGCTCCTGCGGATCGGGGGCCTTCTCGACGCTGAGCAACACAACCTCGGCCCCCTCGTTCAGCAACAGCCGCGCGTCATGCGCCGCTCGTGTCGCCTCGCGCGTGGCGCTCCAGCCGATGACAGCCGAGGCACCGAGCGTGGCGGGCGCATAGCCCGGCGGAATCATAAGCACCGGGCGGCCCGCGTTGCGGATCAACTCCTCCTGCGGGCGGCCCCCACCGCCCTGCTCGGGCCGCGCGACGAGGACGAGATCGGCGGCGCGGGCGCTTTCGCACAGGCGCTCGCCCACGGTCACGAGCCGGGCCTCGAGACAGCGCCATTCGGGTGTCACCCCCTCGCTCTCGGCCGCCTTCAGGAACGCCGTTTCGATCTGGTGGGCGGTGTCGCGCTGACCGGTGCGGATCTGGGTGACGATCTCGCCGGTGAGGTAGATCGACGTCGACGGATGCACGAAAGGATCGGGCAGCACGTGCAGCCCGAGCAGATGCGCGCCGTGGCGGCGCGCCAGCGCGGCACCGGTGGCGGCAAGGGTTTCGGCGCTTTGGGTGTCGGTGAAGCACAAGGCGATGGTACGGCAGGTCATCGGATCGCTCCTTTCGGGGGGTTTTCGACGCCGGTCGACGGCGGAACGGCAAGAATGTCGCAAGGCGGATCGGCCATCAGGCCGCGCGCGACACTGCCCAAGAGCGCCTCCGACAAGCGGGGCCGGGAGTGCGTGCCAAAGGCCAGAAGATCGGTCGGCGCGTGCTCGAGCTGGTGGCGGATTGCGGCGGAGGGCTCTTCCTCTACGAATATCCGATCGCTTTCGCCGACCCGGTCTTCAAGCCCGCCGAGAAACGCCGCCATGCCCGCCTCCGCCTCATCCTTTGCACGGTGCCGCTCGCCCTCCATGACATCGCGCCGCGCGGTGCCGCGCAGCACCTGCCGGAACGGTACGGTAAAGGCATGGAGGACGCGGGCGCGCGCCTTGGGAGCCAGATGCTGCGCCGTCGTCAGCGCCTCGCGCGCGGCAAGAGAAAAGTCGGTGGCGACGAGGACCGAGCGGTAGGGCCTGTCGTTGTCGTCACATGCGACCAACAGCGGGATGCTGCAGGCCTTCGCGACCCGCTCCACGGTGGTGCCGCGAAACAGATCGATCAGCCCGGGGTGGCGGTGTGCGCCCATGACCAGCAGATCGGTTCCCTCTGCCTCGATCCGATCGAGGATCACCATCCAGTCCGTGCCGACCCCGATCCGCGCCGCCACGTTCAGGCCGAACCGTTCGCGCAGGTCGATGGCCTTGCCTTCGAGCCGTGCCATCAGCGCCTTTTCGAACATCGCGTGCAGATCGTCCGGCAGCCCGTCCTGCATTACGTGCAAGAGCACCAGTTCGGCCCCCAGCCCCTGTGCGAGCACCGCAGCCCGGCGCAGCGCGACGTCGCCTTCGTCCGTCATGTCGGTGGCAACCAGTATCCGCTCCATGTCCCGGCCTTTCACTCCTCGCGGCGACGGGTGCCGCCCGCTTGTACCCCCGACGGTAGGGGGTGGGGCCTCGGACTGCCTTGATCCAGGTCAAGATGCGCAACGCGGTTCTCGGGCAGGCTCAAGACACAGGAGGATCACACCATGCGATACGCCGCGCTGCTCGTTCTTGCCCTCGCCGGGTCGGTTCCGGCCCAGATCCTGGCCCAGACCCCGGCCCAATCTCAGGGCGAGGCCAATCCGGCCTCGATCGAGGCCGGGAAGGATGTTTACATGGTCTTCTGCCAGACCTGCCACGGAGCGGAGGCCCGAGGCGGCGGCCCTCTGGCCAAGATCATGACGCGCGAGCCGCCCGATCTGACCCGCCTCTCGGCGCGCAATGGCGGACGCTTTCCAGCCGAGCTGGCGACCCGGCAGATCGACGGGCGCGATCCCTTGACCGGCCATGGAGGCCAGATGCCGGTCTTTGGCCCGGTGTTCGACACCGAGTTCGCCGCGCTCGCCGCCCCCTCCGGCCAGCCGATCCTGACAAGCCGCACCATCGTCGATCTGATCCACTGGCTCGAAAGCATACAGGTCGATGGCTGAACGCCCGGCTCCCGCTCCGCCCCCGATCCGGGGCAGTTCGCAAGAGGCCATGTCATGAGCCGGGTTGCGGCACATTCCGAGCACGGCCACAGCCCGGAGGAGGTCGCCGAGCGCCTCGCGGGTGCGGGTCGGTCGACCCATCTTCGGGATTTCGTCTATGGCGCGATCGACGGGGCCGTGACCACCTTCGCCATCGTGGCGGGCGTGCAGGGGGCGGGACTGCCGCATGGCATCATCCTGGCACTTGGCACCGCGAACGTGCTGGCCGACGGGTTCTCCATGGCGGCCAGCAACTATTCGGGCACCAAGGCCGAGCGCGACGATATGAACCGCGTTCGGGCCATGGAAGAGCGCCAGATCGACCTCAACCCCGAAGGCGAGCGCGAGGAAATCCGCCAAATCCTTCGCGCCAAGGGGCTTAAAGGCGCGGTTCTCGAAGACGCCGTGGCCGCCATCTGTGGCAACAGGACGGCGTGGGTCGAACTCATGCTGAGCGACGAATACGGCCTGAACCCGCGCCCACCCGCCCCGATCCCGGCGGCGCTCGCGACCTTCGTGGCCTTTCTTGCCGCCGGCCTGATCCCGCTGTTGCCTTACGCGCTGGGACTGGAGCCCGCCTTTCGCCTGTCCATCGCTGCGACCGGCATCGTCTTTTTCGTGATCGGCGCGCTCAAGAGCCGGTGGTCGCTCAGCGCGTGGTGGCGGTCGGGCCTTGAGACCTTCGCCATCGGCGCAGCCGCAGCTTCGATCGCCTATCTGGTCGGGACCATGTTCCGCGCGCCATGACCTATCGAACCCGCCCTTCCACATGTGTTGGCGCGTGGCAGGATCGCGGAGCCGACTACGCTTCACCAGCTTCTCGCTCCGCCAACTCTGCTGTCGTGCCAATCATCCGCGACGCCTATCGCGTGAAAGCAACGCGAGGTCTTCCGACACGCGACTTGGGCGTCCGGCCCATGCTAGCCTTCGCCGGGGCGGGGCAGGCATAGCGGGCATCATGACCTTGGACGATACACTCCCAGCCCAAGCTTGGCATGCGCAGGGCGGCGAACAGGTGCTGCAAGCCTTCGACGTCTCGCCAAGCGGGTTGAGCGCGCAGGAGGCCAAGGCGCGGCAGGTGCGCTACGGGCCGAACCGTCTGCCGGAGCCGCCGCGACGAAGTCTGCTGGCTCGCCTCAAGAGCCAGTTCGCCAACTTGCTGATTCAGGTCCTGGTCGCGGCGGGTCTCGTCACGGCGCTCATGGGGCATTGGGCGGATTCCGGCGTCATCCTCGCAGTGGTCGTGATCAACGCCGCGATCGGCCTGTGGCAGGAAGGCCGCGCCGAGAATGCGCTCGCGGCGGTACGCTCGATGCTGCCCGACGAGGCCTCGGTGCGTCGGGCGGGCGCGCGTGCCCGCATCGCGGTGGCCGACCTCGTGCCGGGCGACATCGTGTTGCTCGAGCCGGGCGACCGGGTTCCGGCGGATCTGAGGCTGATCGAGGCGCGCGGTCTCAGGGCGCAGGAGGCGGCTCTGACCGGTGAATCCGTGGCCGTCGACAAGGATGTCGCAGCGGTCGCGCCGGACGCGCCACTCGGCGACAGGCACCCGATCGCCTTTTCCGGCACCCTCATCGCCGCCGGGCGCGGCGTCGGCGTCGCGGTCGCCACCGGGTCCGCCACCGAAATCGGCCGCATCGGCACGATGCTGGGCGCGGTGGAGCCGGGCAAAACGCCGCTGTTGCGGCAGATTGACCGCTTCGCGCAGCAGATGACATTCGTCATCCTCGCCGTTTGCGTCGTCATGTTCATCTATGCCGTCACGCTGGGCGGCTATGGGTCAGGTGACGCCTTTCTCGCCATGGTCGGCTTGGCCGTCTCCGCCATCCCCGAAGGTCTGCCCGCCGTGCTCACCATCACGCTGGCGCTGGGGGTGCAGCGCATGGCCGCACGTCATGCCATCGTTCGCCGTCTGCCCGCGGTCGAGACGCTGGGTGCGGTGACGGTGATCTGCACCGACAAGACCGGCACGCTGACCATGAACGAAATGGTGGTACGGCGCGTCGTGACCGATCCCGATGCCCCGCCGCTGGAGGTCGGCGGCACCGGGTACGAGCCGCGCGGAGAAGTCACTGGCAACGCGGAGGCCGCCCTGCCGCTGATCCGGGCCGGCGTGCTGTGCAACGACGCGCGTCTGCTCGAGGAGGGCGGCGGCTGGAAAGTCGCCGGCGATCCGATGGAGGGCGCGCTGCTCGCATTGGCGTGCAAGGCTGGCCTCGATCCAGAGGTCGAGCGACAGGACCATACGCGGCTGCACGAAATCCCCTTCGACGCCGCGTATCGCTTCATGGCGACACTGAACGACGGTCCCGGGGGGCAGGGGATTCATGTGAAGGGCGCGCCGGATCAACTCCTTGAGCTCTGTTCCTCGCAGACCGGACCGACAGGGGTTGAGCCGATCGACCGCTCGGCGTGGTCGAGACGGATCGAGGACCTCGCCGCGACCGGCCACCGGGTTCTGGCCTTCGCGACCAAGGCGGCAGAGCGCGGCGCTCTGGCGCAAGGTGACATCCGCGACCTGACGCTGCTTGGGCTCGCGGCCTTTATCGACCCGGCGCGGGCGGAGGCGATCACTGCCGTGGCCGACTGCCACCGCGCGGGCATCGCGGTCAGGATGATCACCGGCGACCACGCCCTCACGGCCCTCGCCGTTGCGGCCGAACTGGGGCTGGAGACGGCCGCGCCGCCCCTCACCGGTCATGACGTAGAGACGATGGACGAGGCCGAGCTGCGCCGCCGCGCCAGCACAACGACCGTCTTCGCGCGCAGCTCGCCCGAGCACAAGCTGCGGCTGGTCGAGGCGCTACAGGCCGAAGGCAACGTCGTGGCGATGACCGGCGACGGGGTGAACGACGCGCCCGCGCTCAAGCGCGCGGACGTCGGCATTGCCATGGGCATCAAGGGCACCGAGGCCGCGAAGGAGGCGGCAAGGGTGGTGCTCGCCGACGACAACTTTGCCTCCATCGTCGCCGCCGTGCGCGAGGGGCGCACGATTCACGACAACATCCGCAAGGTCATCGCCTGGAACCTGCCGACCAATGGCGGCGAGGCTCTGGTGATCATCCTCGCGATCCTGATCGGGCTGCCGCTGCCGATTACGCCGATCCAGATCCTGTGGATCAACATGGTCACCGCGGTGGCGCTCGGGCTGACGCTGGCCTTCGAACCCGCCGAGCCGGGCGTCATGGACCGCCCGCCCCGCGCGCCCGGCGCGTCGCTGCTCGACGGCGAAATGGTCTGGCGGGTCGTCCTCGTCTCGGCCCTCTTCGGTCTGGCGGTCTTCGGTGTGACGGCCTGGGTTACGGCGCGCGGTGAGACGCTGGCCTATGCGCGCACCCTTTCGGTCAACCTTCTGGTTGTGATGGAGATTTTCTACCTGTTCTCGGTGCGCTATCTGCACATGACGTCGATCACGCCACGGGGGCTTTTGGGGACGCGCGCGGTGCTGATGGGCATCGCCCTGGCCGTGGCCGCGCAGGCGCTCTTTACCTATGCGCCGCCCTTGCAGGCGCTGTTCGACACGCGGCCCGTGACGCTCGGCGACGGGGCCATGATCCTCGCGATCGGGGTCGCGCTCCTGGTACTGTTGGAAGCCGAGAAACTGCTGCGCCGTGGCTGGCGCCGGTGACGCATCAGTCGGTCGGGACCAGGACGACAGGTCAGTCCTCGCGCGGGAGCTGCCCCGGATGCACCAGCAGGTCGCAAGGCAGATAGCTCAGCATCTCGGACGCCACGCGGCCCATGGTCATCGGCGCGTGGCCTTCGGCCCCGTGTCGCCCGATCGCCAGAAGGTCGACCCCCTCATGCGCCACGGCCTCGATCAGCGCCGGTGTGGTCCGGCCTTCGAGAAGCCCGCATTCCGCTTCGACGCCGTGCCGCGCCAACCGCTGGCGCATCTGCTCCATCTGGAACAGCATCGGCTCCTCGATATCGTCGCGGTCGCGCTTGGTGATATCGCCGGTGTCGTCCATGCGGTAGCCCAAGCCCCCGAACGGCACGCGGTAGGCGTGTACGACACGAACAGGCGCGCCGCCCGTGAGCTTCGAGGCCAGCCGGGCTGCATCCTCGTCGCGCCGCGCAAAGCTGGTCCCGACCATTACCTTGGCATAGGACGCGGCGGCGGAGTTCGAGACCACCAGAATCGGCGCTTGCGACATCTGCACGCAGCGGTGCAGCACGCTGCTGCGGAACAGATCGACGATGCCTCGGTCGCGATGCGCGCCCATCACGACGAGATCGAAGTGCCCCTTTGCGATCCGCTCGACGACGCGTCGCCACGGATGGCCGAAGGTGACCTCCACCTTGCCTGCGCCGCCTACCTCGCGGGTCAGAAGTTCATGCGCCGACTGCGCCGCCTCTTCCGCGATATGGCTCGGGAGCGTGTCGTCCACGATGTGCAGGATCTCCAGATCCATCCCGAGCGCCGCTGCCAGCCTGCGCGCCCGGTCGAGCGCGAGACTGCTGCGGTCGGAAAGATCGCTTGCCATGAGTATGCCGGGCATGGGGTTCCCTCCCTTGGGCCTCGTTCAGTGGTCGGACCGGGTACGGCCCGTGCCATGGCGCTCTACCGAGCCGGTCACGGCCGTAACCGCGAGGTCGATGAGCGCGCCGATGAGCGTCGCTTCGATGACGATCCACCAGACCCCCGGTCCCGGCTGCGGCAGCCAGTCCGAGCGGGCCCAGAGCACCTCGAGGCCGTCTTGTGCGACGAGCAACAGCATCACCCCCATCCAGAGGCCGACCCAGCCGCCCCGGATGCCCAAGGGCAGGCGAATGTCGAACAGGGGCACGCGATCAAAGACACCGATCAGCCCGACCAGCGCCCCCAGCATCACCGCCCAGAGCACGACCCCCCAGACCAGCATGGTCTCGGAAGGAGAGGTGGTCGTCAGCAGCGCCGGGGCCAGCAGCCCGAACAGCAGCCCGAGCGATTTGGCCAATGCCACGCGTTGCATCAGCGGTGTGAATGTCATGTCAAAGCCCTCCTTGATTTCGATACTGGCCCCTGCGCGCGCACCGTGCCTTGATCTGGATCACCCCTCCTGCAGGGTTTCGAGGTAATCGGAGAGCGCCACGAGGGGCTGCGGCGTCGGCGTCAGGATCCCGTCGCCGGTGTCGACATGCAGGGTCGGGCCGGTGAACCGCTCCGAGAATTCGGGCATCACCTGGTTCGGGTCGCCCTGTCGAAAGTAGCCGTCGATATAGGACATCACATGGACCGCCGGGAACGGCTCGTTCGAGGCGCGCAGCCGGGTCAGATCGGCGGGCGGGCGCGGCAAGCCTGCGGCCATGGGCCCGTCGCCCTTGCCGCCCGCGCCGTGGCAGGAGGCGCAGTTTTGCATGAAGAGCGCCTCGCCGGTAGGTAGCTCCGGCTCGGGCATGGCGCAGGCGACGAGGCCCGCCGCCGCTGACAGGGCCGTGGCCGTGATGATCCGCTTCATGTTCTGCTCCTTGCATCGCCTCCGCGCGGGTCTTGGCCCGCCGTTGGCCCACCCCTCTCCCGCAAAGCGCGAGACCGCCTTGATCTGGATCAATCCGGGGGGCGGCGTCGCTTGATCGGGATCAAGGCGCAGGATGGCGCCGCCCGCCAATCTCCGTGCAACCAACCGAGAGGAGAGACCCGCATGTCCCATGGAACCGTCGCCGTCATGGCCACAGATGCCGCGCTTGACCGTGGCGCGATCGCCACCGCGCTCGCGCTTACCGAGCCCGAGGAGGCGCATCTCGATATCCACTGTCTCGGCATCGAGAGCACACCGCCCGACGCCTTCATGGCGGGACCGGCCTTGATGCTGACCATGCCCGACGCCGATAGCGCCGTCGCGCGCGCCGAGGCATTGGAGCGCGAGCTGCGACCGCTCATCCCCGCCCACCGTGGCAACGTGCAGCTGCACCGGCAGCATGTGCGCGAAGGGTTGATTGGGCAGCAGGTGGGCGAGTTGGCCCGCTTTGCCGACCGAGTCGTCGCCACGGCGCCCTATGGCCCCGAAGCGCGCCCGCTTCAGGTCGCGGTGCTGGAGGCGGCGCTGTTCGGAGGCGGTCTGCCGGTGATCGTCGTGCCTGATGGAGGGGCCGAGATCGCACCGCGTCCGGAGCGGCTCATGGTCGCTTGGGACGGCAGCCGCGAGGCGATGGTAGCGGCGCGGGCCGCGCTGCCGATGCTTCGCCGGGCGCGGCTCGTCGACGTGGTGATTGTCGATCCGGAGGTGCAGGTCGGCGACCGTTCCGACCCCGGCGGCGACATCGGGCTTTTTCTCGCGCGCAACGGCGTGCGGGTCGAGGTCTCGGTGCTGGCGCGCAGTCGGTTCCGCAACTCGGAGGTACTGCGCCGCCACGCGATAGATACCGGGGCCGAGGCCGTGGTGATGGGGGCCTATGGCCACTCGCGGCTGCGCGAACAGCTGTTCGGCGGCACCACGCGCGAGATGCTGACCGACGCGCGGCTGCCGCTAATCCTCGCACGCTGACCTGCGCGCCCCGGCCCGCGCATGGGACGGGGTGCGCCGCGACAGTCGGCTATCGCAGGACGCGTGGCGGTGCGGTGTCCCGGCTGTCGGTGTTCAGGCGGATCACGGCCCGTCGGTGCTTGTTGCGCATGACATCGAGCACCTCGACCGAGTGGCTGCGCACTTCGGTCAGGCGGCGGATGCGCGAGCCAGGCGAGCCGATCGGGCGCAGGCTGTGCTGGCGAAGATCCGGCACGAAGGTGGCGGCATCCTCCAGCGCCCGCTCCAGATCCTCCTCTGCCTCGAGATAGGCGCGATACGCCCGGATCAGGGCGCGGCGGGCGGTTGCGGCGTCGGGGTTCATCCTCGGTCCTCCTCGAAACAAGGTGACTCTGACCCCGATCAGGCCAAAATGCCCGGCCCCTGTCAACGATGTTGATAAACGGTTTAGGTGCCGGCTCAGATCGCCAAGGCCTCGTCGCCGGTCTCGGTCCTGAGCCGGCCCAGATCGGGGATTACGATCCTGCGCTTGCCATCGAGTTCGATGACGCCTTCGCGCCCGAGCTGGCTGATCTGACGGCTGACCGTCTCGATCGTCAGGCCAAGATACTCCGACATCGCTTCGCGCGTGAGCGGCAGGTCGAGCTTGATATCGCGGGTCCGGGGCGCGAGATCGAAGCTCGCTTCGCGCTGCGCCACCGACACCAGAAGGCTGGAAATACGCTCGCGCGCGGTCTTGCGCCCGAGCACCAGCATCCATTCGCGCGCCGCATCCAACTCGTCGAGCGTCATCTCCAAAAGTCGTCCCGCCACATGCGGCATGTCCACGAGAAGCCTCTCGAACGGGGCGCGGCGAAAGCAGCACAGGGTGACATCGCTCGCCGCGGTGATGTCGTAGGGGGTGGAGATCCGACCGGGGCGTCCGATGAAATCCGATGGCAGCAACAGGCCAACCATCTGCACGCGCCCGTCCTCCAGGGTTTGCGCCATGGTGGCGATGCCCGACACCACCGAACCCACGAAGCTCAGATCGTCGCCGGCCCAGACGATCTTCTGCCCCGCCTCGTAGCGCCGATAGAACTTGACCTCCTCGAGCCGCGCCAGCTCGGCCTCGTCGCAACGCGAACAGACGGCACGGTGACGGATGCCGCAATCAGCGCAGCGCAGGTCCAATCTCGGGGTCATCGTGGATCTCCTCGGGAAGGGGCAGGCTCACGATACCACCAAACGGCGATCCGCCGTAGCCCCTTCATGCCGCAACGCGGCGTGGGAGGCTCTCAGCGGCCGGGATTCCGTGCCGCCGCCAGTGCGCGCAGCAGGTCGCTTCGACTGAGAATTCCGACGATCCGCCCGCCATCGAGGACCGGAAACCGGCGATACGGGCTGTCGATGAACCGCTCGGCCGCCGCGAGAATGTCGAGATCGGGCGGCAATCCGACCACTGGCGCGTGCATTGCATCGCCGACAAGGCCGCCCTGCCCCGCGTGGTATCCGGCATGAAGCGCCGCGCGCAGGCAGTCCTTTTGCGACAGCATGCCGACAAGCATGGCCTTCGCATCGAGGACCGGCACGCCGGAGATGCCATGAAACAGAAGGACATGCATGGCGCGCAGCAGCTCCGTCTCGGGTGTCACCGTGATGACCTCGCGCGTCATGACGTCCTCGATGCGCAGCAGCGGTGTCATCGCGCGGCCTTGCGCGGACAGATCTTGCGGCAACCCGCGCAAGGCGCGCCGCATCCCCCGCGCGGCGGCCCGCGACCGGTCAACAGGCCGAGGCCCAGCCCCGCCATCGACAGCGCGATCAGAAGGAGAACGAGAAGGAGCGTGATCATGCGCATATTCTTTCAGCCGATGAGATGAGTCTCGAGGCCACCGGTCGTGGTCTTCGAGCCGCTTGAGTGCACGAACAGCGCTGCGATACTTGCCGCGCGGGCGACACGCGGACCGTTATTCGGACCCAGAGCGAGCAATCCCGTGGCCAGCGCATCCGCGCGCAGGCCGGTCGGTGCCAGAACCGAGACTTGCGACAGCCCCTGCGCCGCCGGACGCCGCGCGCGCGGATCGATCACGTGGCTCGTCTCCGCCTGCCCGCGCAGGCCCTGCGGCGCATGGGCCGAGGTCGCCAGCGCCATCTGCCCCGGCGCGACCACGCGTAACGCCGTCGCCCTAGCCGCGCCCGGGCGCTCTATCGCGACGCGCCACGGGCGGTTTGCGGGGTGGTGGCCGAGTGTCGCGACCTCGCCGCCAATTTCGACCAGCGCATGCGCAATGCCGAAATCCGCGATCCGAGCCACCATCAGGTCGAGAGCGTGACCCTTGGCGAGGCCGCAGGGATCGAAGGTAAGATCGGCATGGCTTTTGCGCACCGCGCCTTCTCGCAACTCGAACCGCCCCTCGTGCGCGATCGCGCCGTCGATGCGGCCGAAGCCGTAGCGCGCCACGAGCGGCCCGACGCGCGCGTCAAAACCGCCTTGGGTGAGCAGCCGCACCGCCTCGGCTTCGGACAGACAGGCGAGGGTTGCCGCCCCCACCGATCGCCAGCCCCCCGCGCCCGCGCGATTGAGAGCCGAGAGCGGGCTGTCGTCGCGCCAAGGCGACAGCTCGGCATCGAGGGCGGCGATGAGGGTGGTCGAAATCCTTGTGACCGCCTCTGCGTCCGCCGAGATCGG
This sequence comes from uncultured Limimaricola sp., assembly GCF_964022235.1. Taxonomy (NCBI): domain Bacteria; kingdom Pseudomonadati; phylum Pseudomonadota; class Alphaproteobacteria; order Rhodobacterales; family Paracoccaceae; genus Limimaricola; species uncultured Limimaricola sp. Next base: position 46,584 of record NZ_CAXHZL010000006.1, read on the forward strand.
CAGGACGCAGCGCCAGTAGCTGCCGAAGGCGGGACCGCCCACCGAGGTCGTGGCCCCGGCCCCCGCCGCCGCCCTCGCCGGACCGGCCAGCAGCGCCGCCCCCGCCCCCGTCAGAAAATTCCTGCGCCGCATCAACATGGCTCAGCTCCCGAAATCGTCGAAAAAGATGCGTTCCGGCGGCACGCCCGCCTCTTCCAGAGCCGACATCACCGCCGCGATCATCAAAGGCGGGCCGCAGAGATAATACTCACAGGTCTCGGGCTCGGGGTGATCGCGCAGGAATCCGTCGCGCAGTACCGCGTGGACAAATCCCACCGGCCCGTCCCAGCTGTCTTCGGGCCGGGGCTCGGACAGCGCCGCCGTCCAGCGAAAGTTCGCGTGTTCCTCAGCGAGGTCTTCGAACTCCTGCGCATGGAGCAGGTCGCCGCGGCTGCGCGCGCCGTACCAGAAGCCGATCTTTCGCCCAGTGCCGCGCGCCTTGAGCTGATCGTGGACGATCGCCCGGAGCGGCGCCATGCCGACGCCGCCGCCGATCAGCACCATTTCGCGCGCGCTGTCCTGCGCGCGAAAGCTGCCGAATGGCCCGCTCGCAGAGACCTTGTCGCCGGGCGAGAGTTGAAACAGCCATGATGACACGAGGCCGGGCGGCGCGCCGGGCCGGTCGGGCGGCGGCACGGCGAGGCGGATGAGCAGGACGATCCGCCCCGCCGCGAGGTCTTCGGGCGGGCTGGCGATGGAATAGGCGCGGCTCACCGGCTCGGGTGAGGCGACGCTCAGCCCGCGATAAGCCTGCCATTCCACTTTGTACTTGTCGGGCACGGCGATCCGCGCGAACTGCAGATCATAAGGCGGCGCGCTCACTTGCAAAAATGCCCCGGCCACGACCCCTTGGGTCACGTCGGAGGGTGCCGAGAGCACGATCTCGCGGATCAATGGCGTGAGATGCCGCGCCTCCATGACCTTGCAGTCAAAGCTCTGCGCCGTCAGCAGCGCCTCGGGCACCTCGACGGCGATCGGCTCGCGCAGCACCAGCTGACAGGCCAGATGCAGGCCGCTGTTCCGCTCCGCGCGCGACAGCCGGGCGGTCTCGGCGGGCATGGGGGCGGGGCTACCTTCGGTCACGCGCACCCGGCAAAGGCCGCAGGTGCCCGCCCCGCCGCAAGCCGCCGGCAGCAGGATGTCATTCTCGGCCAGCGCCTCCAGAAGCTTGGTGCCAAAGCGGCTCTCAAGCCCCGTGCCGCCGTTCACCGCGACCGCAATCGCGCGGTCGGGCACCATGAGCCACCGCGCGAGCAGCAAGGCCGCGCTCAGCGCCAGCACGATCCCGGTCAGCAGCACGACACCCGCAAGCACCCCCGTCATCGCACCAGCCCCCCGAAGCCCGCGAAACCGAGCGACATCAGACCGGTGACGATGAAGGCCGAACCCAACCCCTGCAGCCCCTGCGGCATGTCCGAATAGCGCAGCCGCTCGCGGATCGCGGCGAAGGTGACGATGGCCAGCGCCCAGCCCGCACCGCTGCCGACACCCCAAGCGATGGCCTTCACAAGGTCATAACGCCGCTCGACCATGAACAGGCTGCCGCCGAGGATCGCGCAGTTCACTGTGATCAGAGGCAGAAAGACGCCCAGGGCGCGGTGCAACGCGGGCACGAAGCGGTCGAGCAGCAACTCCAGCAGCTGCACCATCGCGGCGATGACGCCGATGAAGACGATGATCCGCAGAAAGCCCAGATCGACCTGCGGCAGCCCGGCCCAGCCCAAGGCGCCGGGGGCGAGCAAATATTGGTGGATCAGCGCGTTCACCGGTACGGTGATGGACTGCACCACGATCACCGACAGGCCGAGGCCAAGCGCCGTCGACAGGCGCTGTGACACGGCGAGGAAGGTGCAGATACCCAAGAAGAACGATAGCGCGAGGTTGTCGGTGAAGATCGCGGCGATGAGGATTTCGGTCATGGCCCGGCCCCCGTCTCATGACCGACGAGGCGGTGGTCCGGATGCTCGACCTGTTCGGGGCGCGCGGCGCGGATCGCCCAGATCATCAGCCCGATGATGAAAAAGGCCGAAGGGGCCAGCTGCATCAGGCGCAAAGGCACGAACCAGCCGCCCTCCGTCGTGGTCGGCAGGAGCGGGAGGCCCAGAAGCGTGCCTGAGCCCAAAAGCTCACGGATCGTCGCCACGACCACCAGCACGAGGCTGTAACCGAGCGCGTTGCCTAAACCGTCGAGCACCGAGGGCCAGACAGGGTGATGCATGGCAAAGCTTTCGGCCCGGCCCAACACGATGCAGTTGGTGACGATCAACCCTACGAAGATCGACAGCCGTTGGCTTATTTCATAGGCATAGGCGCGCAGCACCTCGTCGATGACGATGACCAGCGTGGCGATGATGGTGATCTGAAGGATCAGCCGAATCGACTGCGGGATATGGCGGCGGATCGCGCTAATCAGCCCTGAGGCCACGCAGAGCACGAAGATCAGCGCCGCACACATGGTCAGCGCCGTGACAAGCGAGGTCGTCACCGCCAGCGCCGAGCAAATCCCGAGGATCTGCAGCGTCACCGGGTTGGACCGGATCAGCGGGTCGGTGAGATGTCGCGACAGGCGCATCAGCCCAGACCCTCCTGCCGCAACCGGCTGAGGAACGGGCCATAGCCCCACGGCCCCATCCAGAAACGGACCATGTCGGCGATGCCGCGGCCGGTGCGCGTGGCCCCGGAAATCCCGTCTACCTCATAGGTGCTGCTTGCGGTGCCGCGCACCACGTCGATGCGGATTGCGCCGGTTTCGTCCGCGATCTGCCGTCCGGGCCAGAGCGCCTGCCAGGCTTCGCTCTCAATATTGGCCCCAAGGCCCGGCGTCTCGGCCTGCTCGATCACGGTCAGCGCCGCGATGGTGTTGAGGTCGGGCTCGAGCGCCAGAAGCGCGCTGATGGTGGATTGGTAGCCCGCGCCGCGCACCGGCAGCACCACCAGCATCGGCACGCCGTCGCGCTCGAGGAGATGCACAAGGGCCTGCGCCTCGCGCCGCTCCAACCCGGCGGTGTCGGCCTCCTGTGTCAGGGCGATGCTGGTCTCAGGGTCGCGGGCCGCCGCCTCGGGGTCAAAGCCCCCCGCCTCTCCCGGCAGCATCCGCCCCGTGTCGAGATCGACGAGGCGGGTCTGCAACTCGGTGACCCCCAGCTCCTCCATCACCGCGCGCAGGCCGGGCAGCTCGTCGACCATCGCCTGCATCCGCAGCTGCCGCGCCGCCTCGACATTGGCGATCTGGCGCGGGCGCAGCGTGGTGGCGGCGGTCGAGACGGTGATGGCCGAGGCCAGTGCCACCAGACCCGCGATGCCGAGCGCCTTCATCGGGTCGTCGTTAGAACGGGCGAGAAATCGCGCCCATGGCCCTCGCCGCCTATCCATGGCGCAGCCTCGCGCGCTGCTCGTCGATGGCGATCACGCCCGCGTCGATGAGCGGGGCAAAGATATTGGCCAGCACCACGGCGAAAATCACGCCCGCCATGTCGAGCGCCGGCAGCGCCGGGCTGCCGAGCACGGCGGCCAACCCACCCAAGAGCAGGCCGTAGATCCAGTGCGCCGGCTCCGTGACCGGCGTGCCGAAGGGATCGGCGGCAAGGAAGACGAGGACAAACAGCGCCGGTCCGACAAGTTCCTGCGACCCGCTCCAGAACAGGGCCACGAGAGCCGCGAAACCCGCGCCCCCGGCCAGCACGACGCGCCATGGGGCCAGCCCCGACAACAAAAGGAGCCCGGCGCCCGGCAGCGCCGCCCAAAGCACGGCGGGGCCCGGTATAGCGGGGACGAGAGTTGGAAAGGAGAAGCTAAGAAAGGCGAGCGCCAGCGCCCCCGTGCTCAGAAAGCCGAAGCCCGGGCCGCCGAAGATCAACTCTCCCATGACAAGCGCCAGCGACAGGGCAAGAGCCAGCTGCCACAGCGCCGCCTCAGGCGGTGCGAAGAGCGCGAGGATCAGTGCGGGGAACAGCCCACTCAAGAGCAGGCCCCTGCCCCGCAGTTCCGCGAACAGGAATGACCAGCCGAGCGCGATCGAGGCCGCCACGAGGGCGACCGATAACGCCGCTCTGCCGTCGATCAGCAAATGCACGAACATGGGGGGCGCGAGGGCGACCAAGCGGTAAAGCCCGCAACCCCGCGCCGCCTGCGCCCTCAGGGTCGAGAGGCCCGCGAGGCTCATGTCTCCGCCTCCAGCTCGTCCAGCACGCGGCGCAGCAGCGCGCCGTAGTCCGATCCGCTCGCGCAGATCGCCGTCGCGGCGCGCATATCATCCTCGATCAAATCGAGGCAGCCGAGCCTGCGGGCGGCCTCTGCGTCGCCGATGCTCAGCGCCCGCAACAGCGGGATCGCCCTGATCCCGGCGGGCAGGGCCGCGCGCAACGCCGGAATTGGCACGATCGCGCCGGGCACTTGGGCGCGCGGCGCGACGGCATCGGGCGCAGGCTGCGCGATGTTTGTCTCAAAGCGCCCGAGCCAGCGCCGCGCCTCGAACGGGGTCTCGGGCAAAAGGAGCAGCGACCCCTCGTCCTGCTTTCGCAGGATCTCTTCAAGATCGGCACCGAGGCTGGTGCGAACAAGGCGCCCCAGACCCCCCTTTCGCGCGATCACGACCAGACGCGACTGATCAAGGATGCCTTCACCCAAGAGCCGCCCGATCGCGATCACCGGCTGGCAATCGATGGTCCAGACTTCACCGGAGCGCGCGACGCTGTGGCCGCGACACACCCGCGCGCCCATGCCGCCCCGGCCGGTGGGTTCGGTCTCAACCCACAGCCGCTCGGCCGGGGCCGCCAGAACCGCGCCGCCGTCCTGACACAGCACGACCCGCCCCCGCGTAAGGGTGCGGAGAGCCGAGAGACCGCGAGCCAAAGCGCCGGGTTGCTCCTGTGCCGCCTGAACGCTGGCAGCAGGCGGCCCGCCCAAGGCATCGACGAAGATTGCGTCGGGTCGGCTGTCGGGATCGGGCACGCGGCCAAAGGGCCGGGTCCGGAATTCTGGCCATATACCGTATGCGAGCAGCGTCTCGCGCAGGTCGTTCCCCGGTGTCGCCGAGGCACTCCATGCCTCACCGCCCCGTGTCCGGATCAGGATCCGCTCGATCCGGCGGCCATACCCCTTGTCGATCCGCTCCACCCGACCGGGTGCCGGCGACACGACGCGGATCCCCGGCCGGTCCCGGTCCGACAGCAACGGCGTGCCGACCTCGACCGCGGCGCCCTCCTCTACGCAAGTTGCAAGGCGCAGACCCCGAAGATCGCGGGCCAGCAGCGCCACATGACCTGTTCGGGCCATCACCACCTCGGGGGCGGCGGGTATATCACGCGGAAGGCTGAAGGCGATCATCAGGAACTCCGGGTCAGGGCCTGCTCCCTCAATCAACCTGCGAGCGCATGGCCGCCTTGATTCAGATCAAGGGGGGACAGAACGGCCCGCATTACCCTCCCTACATCGGTCATCCTCAATGGGAGTGACGTCATGCACCGCGCCGCCATCCTGCTGCCCGCCCTGCTCGTGGGCGGCTGGTCTCCGCTGCCGCTTTCGGCGCAAGAGGCCCCCGAGCCCACGCCCGAAGAGATCGTCGAGGACTGGCTCGCCTCCTCGCATGCCCACGCAATGTCGGAGGCCTTTCGCCACTGGGACGCCGAGGGCGAGATCCCCGGTGCCTGCGCCACCTGCCATTCGACCCCCGGCTTCGTCGATTATGTCGCTTCGCCGATGGCCACCGTGGGCGTGATCGACCACCCTGTCCCTACCGGCACCGTCGTCACATGCACCGCCTGCCACGACCCGGCGGCGGCACAGTTGCAATCGGTGCCGTTCCCGTCGGGCCAATCCGCGTCGCTCGAGAACGGATCGACGGTCTGCACCGTTTGCCATCAGGGCCGTGCCTCGGGCGCAAGCGTCGAGACGGCGGTGACCGGGATGGAGGACGACAGGGTTTCAACTGATCTCGGCTTCATCAACATCCACTACGCTGCCGCGGCGGCGACGCTGATGGGATCGGAGGCGGGCGGCGGCTACGAATACGAGGGCAAGAGCTATGCGGGCCGGATCGCCCATGTGCCCGATCTGAGCGACTGCGCAAGTTGCCATGACCCGCATGAGACGACGATCGAGATCGAGGATTGCACCACTTGCCACGCGGGGGTGACCGACCTGCGCGCCATCCGCACCTCACTCGCCGATTTCGACGGCGACGGCGATACCGCCGAGGGCATCGGCATGGTCACGCAGCAAATGCAGAACCGGCTGCTGGACGGGATCACGCTTTATGCCACGGAAATCGCAGGCACGCCGATTATCTACGCCGAGGATGCGTTCCCGTATTTCTTCGCCGATCTGAACGCCGACGGCCGGGCCGATCCGGATGAGGCGATGCGCGACAACCGATATGCGAGCTGGACACCGAGACTGCTCCGCGCCGCCTACAACTACCAATTCGTCACCAAGGATGGCGGAGCCTTCGCGCACAACCCGCACTACACGCTGCAACTTCTCATCGACAGCCTTCAGGATCTGTCGACGGTCGTATCGCTGGATACCGAGGGCCTCACGCGGCCCTGAGGTAGATACCTTCCGACCTGTGAGGCAGAAAGCCCATGCGATGACGCAGCGCCGCTAGGCCAGTGTCGCGCAGGGACACACGCCACCCTGCATCGGACGGCGCGCGGACATGGGTTTGCGACCCCTCTGAGCGGCCCGGTTGGGATCCCGAAGCTAGCAGGCGACCCATTTGCCGTCCTCCGCCGAGGAGGACACGCAGGCCGCGATGAAGCGCATGCCGTCGAGCCCGTCGGACAAGCCGGGCAGGCCGTCGGGCATCACGCCGGAGGTGATGGCATCGGCGGCGTCGGAATAGAGGCTGGCAAAGGCTTCGAGATAGCCCTCCGGGTGCCCCGCCGGTATCCGGGCCGCGCCGTCGAACCCCGGCCCGCCCCGCGTCAGCAACTGCGACGGCTCCCCCAAACGCGTCAGTCGCAGACGGTTCGGATCGGCATGCGACCAGTCGAGTCCGGCCTCTGAACCCAGCACTCGCAGCCGGATGTCGTTGTCGTGCCCGGGCGCGACCTGACTGGCCCAGAGCATACCGCGCGCCCCGCCCGACAGCCGCAAAAGCGCCTGAGTGTCGTCATCGACCCGGCGGCCCGGAACGAAGGCGGTGAGCTGCGCCGCGACGCTCTCGATCGCGAGCCCCGAGACGTAGCGCGCCAGATGCGCGGCGTGGCTCCCGATGTCGCCCACCGCACCGCCCGCGCCGGAACGTGCGGGATCGGTGCGCCATTCGGCCTGCTTGCCGGTCTCTTCGCGTGCGAGCCAGTCTTGGGCGTATTCGACCTGCACCACCCGGATCTCTCCAAGCGCGCCCTCGGCCACCAACCGCCGCGCCTCCCGCACCATCGGGTAGCCCGCATAGGTGTGGGTGAGGATGAACAGCGCATCCGAGGCCTCGGCCACCCGCGCAAGCTCCTCGGCCTCGGGCAAGGTCGCGGTGAGCGGCTTGTCGCAGATCACATGGATGCCCGCTTCGAGAAAGGCGCGCGCGGCGGGCAGGTGCATGTGATTGGGGGTGACGATGGCGACGGCCTCGATGCCGTCGTCGCGCGCGGCCTCCTCGCGGGCCATATGCGCGAAATCATCGTAGCTGCGCGCCAGCCCCAGCTCCCGCGCCGAGGCCTCGGCGCGGGCGGGGTCCGAAGACAGCGCCCCCGCCGCCAGATCAAAGCGCCCGTCGAGCCGCGCGGCGATGCGGTGCACGCCCCCGATGAAGGCCCCCTGCCCGCCGCCGACCATGCCGAGCCGGATGCGCCCGCTGCTCACGACCCCAGCCCCAACATGGCGCGGATCTGCGTCCGGTCGAGGCCGCCACCGGCGAAATCGTCGAAGGCGTGCGGCGTTGGCTCGATAATATGCGAAGCGATGAAGGGCGCGCCCTCGGCCGCAACTTGCGCGGGCGACTTCAGCGCGCATTCCCATTCCAGCACCGCCCAGCCGTCGTAACCGTGATGCGCCAGCCGCGAGAAGATACCCCCGAAATCAGCCTGCCCGTCGCCAAGTGAGCGGAACCGCCCAGCCCGGTCGGCCCAGTCAGCAAAGCCCGAATAGACGCCCTGCCGCGCACTCGGGTTGAACTCCGCGTCCTTGACGTGAAAGGCGCGGATACGATCGTGATAGAGGTCGATGAAGCCGAGATAGTCGAGTTGTTGCAGCACGAAATGCGACGGGTCATAGGCGATGTTGGCGCGGCTGTGCCCGTCCACCGCGTCGAGAAACCGCTCGAAGCTGGTGCCGTCCATCAGATCCTCGCCGGGATGCAGCTCGTAGGCGTAGTCGACGCCCACCTCCTCATGCGCATCGAGGATCGGCCGCCAGCGTCGCGCCAGCTCGGCGAATGCCTCTTCGACCAGGCCCTTGGGCCGCTGCGGCCAGGGGTAGAGATAGGGCCAGGCCAGCGCGCCGGAAAAGCCGAGCTGCACGTCGAGGCCGAGATTGCGCGAGGCGCGCGCGGCCTTGACCACCTCGCCCGCCGCCCATTCGGCCTGCGCCTCGGGCTTGCCGCGCAGCGCCTCGGGCGCGAAGCCGTCGAACTGCGGCGCATAGGCCGGATGGACCGCGACGAGCTGGCCTTGGATATGGGTCGACAGCTCGGTGATCTCGACGCCCGCGTTTTCGCAGACGCCCCTGATCTCGTCGCAGTAGTCGCGCGAGGTGGCCGCGAGGTCGATGTCGATGAAGCGCGGGTCAACGGGGATCTGGACCCCCTTGTAGCCCAAGCCCGCCGCCCATCCGGCGATGCCCGCCAGATCGTTGAACGGCGCGGCGTCGCCCGCGAACTGGGCCAGGAAGATCCCCGGCCCCTTGATCATGGAAGCCATTGTGCCGCTCCTTATGCTAGCAGGGCTTGTGCTGCCGCGATGTCGAGCGGCGCGGGCCGTTCGCAGTCGGTTTCGATCTCGACGGAGCGCCGCTCCTCGCCCGCCTGCAGGATCGCGGTCATTACCTCGACCACGTGCAGCGCGTAGGCGTCGTTGCAGCGATGCGGCCGCCCCTCGACGATGGCCTGCGCCATGTCCGCGAGACCGGCGCTGCGATAGTCGGCGACCATGCCCTTGGGGATCTCGCGGTTCGGCGGCCCAAGCGGGTGGTCCCAGCTAGGCAACTCGGCGGGCTCGTCGCGCTTGGTGATCCGCAGCTCGCCGTCGAAGAAGTTCGGGTCGGGGATGTGGATCGTCCCTTCGGTGCCGTATAGCGCCATCGGTGCGATGTCGGACTGCCACACGTCCCAGCTCGCCATCAGGGTCACGACGGCGCCGGAGCAGAACTCCAGCAGCGCGTGGATCGTGGTCGGCGTCTCGACCGGCACGGTCTCACCCTCGCGCACGCCATTGCCGATGGTGCGGGTTTTCGAGGGCGTCGAGGTCAGCGCCGAGACGCGGGCGACCGGGCCGATCAGCTGCACGAGATTGGCGATGTAGTAGGGCCCGAGATCGAGGATCGGACCGCCGCCCTTCAGGAAGAAGAAGTCGGGGTTCGGATGCCAGCTCTCCATGCCGGGGCTCATCACCGCGCAGGTGCCCGAGGTGATCCGACCCACCGCGCCCTCGTCGATCAGGCGGCGCGCCAGCTGGTGCGACGATCCCAGCACCGTGTCGGGGGCCGAGCCGATGCGCAGCCCCTTCTCGGCGGCGAGCTTCGCCAGCGCCCGGCCCTCCTCCACGGTCAGGACGTAGGGCTTCTCTGAATAGACGTGCTTGCCGGCCTCGAGCGCGCGGGAAGAAATCTCGAAATGCGCGGCCGGGATGGTGAGGTTGAGGACGAGATCGACCTCCGGATGAGCAAGCAGCGCGTCGACGCTCATCGCCTCGACGCCGAACTCCTCGCCGCGTGCCTGCGCGGTGGCGGGGTTGATGTCGGCCACGGCGCGGAAGCTGACGGCGCCGAAATTGCTCGCGCGGGAGAGGTAGGAGGTGGAGATGTTGCCGCAGCCGATCAGGCCGATGCGAAGCGGGTTGGTCATGGGTGCGGTCTTTCTCAGAGCTTGGCGAAGCTGTCGCGCGCGGTGCGGGCGAAGCGATCGAAATCATTGGGGTTGTCGTGCTCGGCCACGAGGATCTCGCAAGCCGACTGCGTCTTCAGCGCGGCAAGGATTGCGGGCCAGTCGAGCGTGCCGGTGCCGGCATCGGCCCAGCCGTCCTCGTCCGCCTTCTCACCTTCGGGCGCGATGTCCTTGAAGTGTGCTGCGGTGATGCGCTGCCCGTGCCGGGCGATCCAGTCGAGCGGGTCGCCGCCGCCGCGCACGATCCAGGCGATGTCAGCCTCCCAGTCGATCATCGGCGCCGCCTCGAGCAGGATCTCCATCGGTACCGACCCATCGGTGAGCGGCGTGATCTCGAAGTCATGGTTGTGCCAGCCGAAAGCAAGATCGCGCGCGGCCATGGCGGCGTGGCAGCGGGCGAGGCGCGCGGCGATCTCGCGCCAGCCCACGGCATCGGTGGGACGGTCCTCGGGCATCAGGAAAGGCGCAAAGATCCGGGTCGCGCCGAGCACGCCCGCAAGTTCGGCGACGCCGTCGGGGTCGTTTTCGCACATCTCGAGAGCGACATGGATCGACGGCATGCTCAGCCCAGCGGCATCAAGCGCCGCGCGGGTGGCGCGGGGGTCGTCGAAGTTGCCGCCGAAGCCTTCGGCCGCGTCGTAGCCGAGCGCGCCGAGGCGGGCGATGACATCCGCATAGGGGGTGGCGTTGCGCGCGGAGTAGAGTTGCAGCGAGAGAAGCATGTGAGTGGTCCTTTCGGAGATCAGAGACGCAGCTCGGTGGCGGCGTCGAACAGGGAGGCGCGGGCCGGGTCGAGCCCGATGGTGATGCGGTCGCCGCCCCGGATCGGGGTCTGGCCGTCGATGCGGATGCGGAAGTCGTCCTCGCCGAGCCGGGTCCAGAGCAGCGTGTCGGCCCCCATCGGCTCGACGATCTCGACCGTGACCTCCGCGCGCACCGGGGCGGTGGCCGCAGCCTCGCCCACCAGCACATGCTCGGGGCGGATGCCGAAGACGGTCGCGCCGTCCTTGGGCGATGCCGCGAAGTCGTAGCCCGTCATCGGCACATTCACCGCGCCCCGGAATGCGGTGCCGCGCAGATCGCCGCGCAGCAGGTTCATCGGCGGGGCGCCGATGAAATCGGCGACGTAGAGGTTGGCGGGGCGGTTGTAGATCTCGAGCGGCGCCGCGAGCTGCTGGATCACGCCGCCCTTCATGATGGCGATGCGGTCCGCGAGCGTCATCGCTTCGACCTGATCATGCGTGACGTAGATCATCGTGCTGTCGAGGCTGTTGTGCAGCCGCTTCAGCTCGACCCGAAGCTCGGCGCGCAGCTTGGCATCGAGGTTCGACAGCGGCTCGTCGAAGAGGAACACATCGACATCGCGGACCAGCGCCCGGCCGATGGCGACGCGCTGCCGCTGCCCGCCCGAAAGGGCCGCGGGCTTGCGCTTCAGGAGCGGGCCGAGATGCAGGATTTCGGCAGCGCTGGCGACGCGCTTAGCGATCTCGTCCTTGGGCAGCCGCGCGTTCTTCAGGCCGAAGCTGAGGTTCCCCTCCACCGTCATCTGCGGGTAGAGCGCGTAGGACTGAAACACCATGCCGATGCCGCGCTCCGACGGCTCGGCCCAGGTGACGTTCTTGCCTTCGATGAAGATCTGGCCGCCGGTCGGCTCCAGAAGCCCCGCGATGCAGTTCAGGAGCGTGGACTTGCCGCAGCCCGAGGCACCGAGCAGCACCAGGAACTCGCCCTTGTGGATGTCGAGGTTGAGGTCGCGCAGCACCGAGACGGCGCCGAAGTCGAGTTGCAGGTCGCGGATCGAGACCGACTGGCCGTCGAGCGCGGGATGGGACTGGTCGAGCATGGCGTATCCCTTCCTCAGCCCTTGACCGCGCCCGCGGCGATGCCGCGCACGAAGAGCTTGCCGGAGATGAGATAGATGGAGAGCGGAACCAGGCCGGTGATCAGCGTCGCGGCCATGTTGACGTTGTATTCCTTCACCCCTTGGGTCGAGTTGACGATGTTGTTTAGCTGGACCGTCATCGGGTAGGTGTCGGGCTTGGTGTAGATCACCCCGAACAGGAAGTCGTTCCAGATGCCGGTGATCTGCAGGATCATCGCCACCGCGAAGATCGGCAGCGACATCGGCACCAGCACCCGCAGGAAAATCCCCCAGAAGCCCGCGCCGTCGACGCGCGCCGCCTTGAACAGCTCTTCGGGGAGCGAGGCGAAGTAGTTGCGGAACAGCAGCGTGATGATCGGCATGCCGAACACGGTGTGCACCAGCACCAACCCCCAGACCGAGCCCATCAGCCCGATCTCGCGCAGGATCACCACGATCGGGTAGATCATCACCTGGTAGGGAATGAAGGCGCCGAAGATCAGGATGGTAAAGAACACCTCCGATCCCTTGAACTTCCAGTTGACCAGCGCGTAGCCATTGACCGAGGCCACCGCGATCGACAGCACGGTCGAGGGCACGACGATGGCGACCGAGTTCCAGAAGCCGCGGCTGAGACCGTCGCAGTTGAGCCCGGTGCAGGCCTCGGCCCAGGCCTTGACCCATGGCGCGAAGGTGACCTCCACCGGCGGGGCGAAGATGTTGCCCATGCGGATCTCGGGCATGCCCTTGAGCGAGGTCATCACCATGACCCACAGCGGCAGCAGCCAGTAGAGCGACACGAGGCCGAGCGCGCCGTAGATCATGATCCGCTTTCCGGTGACGCGGGATCTGGGGCGGGCGCCGACCGGGCCGTCGAGGGTGCGGGCGGGCGCGCCGGAGGCGGCCTGGGGGGTGAAGGCGACATCAGCCACGGCGCTTTCCTCCGAATTCGAGAACCGCCCAGGGGATGACGATCACCAGCACGGCGAGCAGCATCATGGTCGAGGCGGCGAAGCCCTGACCGAGGTTCTGGTTGGCGAACATGTAGTCGTAGACGTATTTCGCGGGCACTTCGGAGGCATTGCCCGGCCCGCCGCCGGTCAGCGCCACGACGAGGTCGTAGAGCTTCACGATGCCCGCGCCGATCAGCACCACCGAGGTCACGAAGACCGGGCGCAGGATCGGCACGACGATCAGGAGATAGGTCTTCCACGCCGGGATGCCGTCGACGCGCGAGGCCTTCCAGATGTCCTCGTCGACGCCGCGCAGACCGGCGAGCATGATCACCGTGACGAGGCCGGTGCCCTGCCACAGACCCGCCATCAGCAGCGCCACCATGACGAGGCCGGGGCTGTGCAGCGGATCGAAGGCGAAGCTTTCCCAACCGGCGGCGCGGACCATGCCCTGAATGCCGAGGTCGGGGTTCAGGATCCACTGCCACACCAGCCCGGTGACGATGAAGGACAGCGCGTAGGGATAGAGGATGATCGAGCGGAACACGTTCTCGCCGCGAATCTTCTGGTCGAGCAGCGCCGCGAAGACGAAGCCCAGCATCAGGGACAGCACCAGCGTCAGGACGCCGTAGATTGCGAGGTTCTCTACCGAGGCGATCCAGCGCGACGACGACCAGAGCCGGTCGTATTGCGCGAGGCCGTCGAAATTCGCGCGCGGCAGGAGTTTCGAGTCGGTGAAGCTGTAGACCACGGTCCAGAGCGAGCAGCCGATGAAGACGACGGTGGCGGTGACCACCATCGGCAGGGCGGCAAGCTTGGCCATGGGATTGCGCAGCAGGTGGCTGGGGCGTCGGGCGGACACGCGCGCATCTCCTCTGTCAGGGGATAGGTGGGGCCGCCGCCGTGGGAAGCGGTCGGCCCCAGGGGAGGATCACTTGTCGCTGAGAATGACCTCGGCGAAGCGCTCCTGCGCGTCTTCGGCCGACATGTCGGAGGCGAAGAACTCGGCCAGCAGGTCACCGACCTGCCCTGCCACGTCGGGCGAGATCAGCATGTCGACGCTGTCGATCACCTTGCCTGCCTTGAGCGCCTCGAGGCCCTTTTGCATGCAGGCCCCCGCCTCGGCCAGATCGACGTCACCGCGCACCGGCAGCGAGCCCTTCTTGGTGTTGAAGGCGATCTGCGCCTCAGGCGAGATCAGCAGCCGTGCGAGATCCTTCTGGCCTTGGGTGATCGCCTCGTCATCATTAGCGGGGAAGTAGAAGGCGTCGCCGCCGGTGGAGATCAGCGGCTCGCCGCCAAGCCCCATGAGACAGTCGTAATCCTGCCCCGCAACCTGCCCCGCGACCTGGAATTCGCCCTGCGCCCAATCGCCCATCACGTTGGCTGCGGCCTCGCCGTTGATCACGGCGGCGGTGGCGAGGTTCCAATCCTGCACGTTGGTGCCTTCGAGCATCTCGCGCGCTGCGACCGCCTCCTCGAACACCATTGCCATCTCCTCGCCGCGCAGCACGGCTTCGTCGCCATCGCGGTAGACGCCGTAATAGACGTCCTTGCCGCCGAGACCCGAGACCAGTGTCTGGAACAGCGTGGCGAACTGCCAGGGCTGCAGCCCCTCGATCAGCGGCTGCACGCCCGCCTCGCGCAGCGCCGGAGCGGCGGCCTTCAGCTCCTCCCAGTTCTGTGCGGGGGCGACCCCGGCCTTTTCGAAGGCCTTGATCGAGGTCCACATCCACTGCGGCGAGTGGATGTTGAGCGGCACGCAGTAGACGCGGCCCTCGAAGGTGCAGGCGTCGAGCAGCGAGGCGGGCTTGATCAGCTCGGCCCAGTTGCCCTCCTCCGCCAGCTCGGTCAGGTCGAGCATCATGCCCGCCTCGACCAGCTCCTGCGCCTGCTGGCCGTGGTTGAGCTGGGTCGCGGCCATCGGATCGCCGCCCAAGATGCGCGAGATGATCACCGGCCGCGCGGTGCTGCCCGAGCCCGCTATCGCGCCGTCGATCCAAGCGTGATCCGTCGCCGCCTCGAACGAGGTTGCCAGTTCACGCACCGCCGCAGCTTCGCCGCCAGAGGTCCACCAATGGGTGATCTCGAGATCGGCGGCCATGGCACCTGCCGGAAGCACCGATATGACGGTGGCGGCAAGCATGCGGCGCAGGGGCGCTCTGCGGGGTTCGGCGTGGATCATCATTCGTCCTCCCATGGGGCCATTTTTGGCCCGGTTCTCTGCAACGGCGCAGTGTCCTCCCCGGAAACAGCACCTGTAATCGATTACAAATATTCCCTCGGAAGCTATGCAATCGTTTACATATCCTCGCGTCAGCCTTCCCTCCTATCAACGAAAATGTAATGGTTTACATGGGCAGAGCGGATTATGCCGGCTCGCGCGCCAACGGAGAGCCGGAGAATGTCGCTCAGCATCAAGGACATCGCCCGCCTTAGCGGCGTCTCCACCGCCACGGTCAGCCGCACCCTGTCGCAGCCGGATCGTGTCTCCGAAACCACCCGTGAGGCGGTGATGGCGGTGGTCGACCGGCACGGCTACCGGGTTAATTCGATGGCGCGGAACCTGCGTCGCCAGCGCGCCGATTCGGTGCTCGCCATCGTGCCCGATCTCGGCAACCCGTTCTTCTCTGCGATCTTCGCGGGTCTGCAGCAGACCCTGTCGGCCGGGGGAACCGATCTTCTGGTGACCGACAGCCATTCGGCGCTGCGCGGCGGCCAATCGCTGCTGTCGCACCTGCGTGAGGCGCGGGTCGATGGGCTGGTCTGCCTTGATGGCGAATTACCGGAAGCGGCACGGGCCGAGCTCAAGGCCCCGGACATCGCGACCCGTGTGGTCTTTGCCTGCGAATGGCTGGCCGAGGGCGACTTTCCCTCGGTGCGCAGCGACAACCGCGCCGGGATGCGGCTCGCGGTCGATCACCTCGTGGGTCTTGGCCATCGCGACATCGCCTACCTGTCTGGCCCCGGGGGCAACGTACTTGACACCGAACGTCGCGCCGGGGTGGTCGAGTCGCTGGCGTCGCATGGCCTGGCACTGCCGGGTCCGCGGTTCGGATCGGGGGATTTCTCGCTCGAAGCCGGGCGCGCGGCAGCGGCAGAGTTTCTGGCGCTCATTCCGCGCCCCACGGCAGTGATCTGCGCCTCGGACCAACTCGCCATCGGCTTGGCTTCGGGGTTGCACGCGCACGGATTGCGGGTGCCCGACGACGTGTCGCTGGTTGGCTTCGATGACATCCAGACCGCCGAATTCGTGAACCCACCGCTCACCACCGTGCGGCAGGACCGCCTGCAGATTGGCGTGCAGGCGGCAAGTCTGCTGCTGCGGCAGCTTGCCGGTGCAAACTGCGCGCCCAACAAGATCGTCACCCTGCCGGTGTCGCTGCAAGTCCGGGGCTCGACGGCGGCCCCGTCTCTGGCTCGGAAACCATAGGTCGTTCCGGGCTCCGCGAACTCTTCGTTCCGAGCATCGCGGATGACAGCATCGCCCGGCGGCGCAGTTTCGGGCCGCGCTGCTCCTGCTTGACTGACCAAGGCCTCAGACCACGCCCCCCCCCCTGAGACCGCCCGCGACGGCGCGGTCGGGATGCCACTTATGGGCGCAGTGGGCTGGCCCGTCGCAGATCCGCCGTCAGATGCACGATCCTCTCCAGAGCCGCCCCGATGAGCCGCCCGGCGCCCAGAGGAGCGCGCAGCACCCGGGCGGGGGCGGCGGTGGCCATCGCAATGGCACGCTCCAGATCCATGCCCACCTCGTTGCGCATCACCTCGATCGCGCGCGGCATCGACAGATCCGCCCCGGCGAGTGTCCCGTCGGCCAAGGTCAGACGCCCATCGCGGCGCAGGATGCGGCGGCCGTTCAGAGTAAATTCGGTGATGTCCGAGCCCACCGGCGCCATGGCGTCCGTCACCAGAAACACGCCGTCGGGCCTTGCCCGCAGCGCTGCACGGATCGCCGCAGGATGCACATGGATCGCATCCGCGATCAGCCCCGCAACCCCTTTCCCGTCGAGCGTCGCGCCAACGAGCCCCGGCTCGCGGTGACCCAACCCGCTCATCGCGTTGAAAAGATGCGTGGTGCAGCAGGCACCCGCCGCGAAGGCCGCGCGGCAGACATCATAGCCCGCGTCCGAGTGGCCGAGCGAGACGATGACCCCGGCGGCCGTAAGCCGGGCGATCTGCACGGGCGTCACGGTTTCGGGCGCGACGGTGAGCATAAGATTTGGCAAACGCGCTGCCGCACTCTCAAGCATCGCCATGTCGGCGTCGCCCATCGGGCGCACCAGGTCCGCATCATGCGCGCCCTTGCGGGCCATCGACAGGTGCGGCCCTTCGAGATGCAGCCCGACGATGCCCGGCATGCCTTGCGAAATCGCCTGCACCACCGCCTCGATGGCAGCAGCCGAGGCCTCCGCCCGGTCGGTGATCAGCGTTGGCAGCAGCGCCGTGGTTCCCAAGGCGCGATGTGCTTCGGCGATGACGCGCAGCGTTTCGGCGTCGGGACGGTCGTTGAACATTACCCCGCCGCCGCCATTGACCTGTAGATCGACAAAGCCGGGACAGATCGTGCCGCCCTCCATGCGGCGGACCTCGAAACCCTCGGGGATCGACGCCTCGGCCAAAAGCGCCGTGGCGCGGCCCGCGATGACCAGCAGGGCCGCACCGTGGTGCAGCCTGTGCCCGTCGTGGATGTCGGCACCGGTAAAGGCGATGCGGTCGGTCATGTCGTCTCCGTGACCTTGTTGAGATGGCGAGGCGCGTCGGGGTCAATCCCGCGCGCCACGGCAACCCGCTCGACCATTGCGTAAAAGCTCGCGATGAGCGTGATCGGGTCGGTCAGCGGATGCCCCGTTCGGATCACCGGCAGCGCCTGCGCGGTGGTGGCGCGGTCGCTGGTGACATGGACCTGCGCCCCCTTGGCGGCGATGGCGTCGGCCACCTCGACCAGCGCCGCCTCGGCCGCGTCGGCGGCGCAGAGCGCGACCACCGGAAAGCCGCTGCCGACGATCGAGACCGGCCCGTGCATCACCTCGGCTGAGGAATAGGCCTCGGCGTGAAGCTGGCAGGTCTCCTTGAACTTGAGCGCGGCCTCGCAGGCCAACGCATAGGAGGGGCCGCGCCCGAGGCAGTAGAGAGACCCGCCCGCCCCCAGCGCCGCCCCCGGCCCGTCCCAATCGAGCGTGACCGCCTGCTCCAGAAGCGGCGGTAGGCCCCGGATCGCGGCGCGCAGGTCGTCATCCTCGGCCCATTCGGCCAAAAGCCACAGCGCGCAAACGGCCGAGTTCACAAAAGTCTTGGTCGCCGCGACGCTCAGCTCTGGACCCGCGTGCAGCGCCAGCGCATGGCGGCTTTCGCCCGCCAGCGGCGAGGCGGGATCGTTGGTCAGCGCGATACCAAGCGCACCCGCCTCGCGGGCCATCCGCGCCATGGCAACGATGTCGGGACTCTGGCCCGATTGCGAAACGGCTATGCAGCCTGCACCGCCGAGCGCCAGTCGGCGCTCATAGATCGAGGCCACGGAGGGGCCGACCGAGGCGACGGGTCGGCCCAGCGTCAACTCGGTCGCATATTTGAAGAATGTTGCGACATGGTCCGACGACCCGCGCGCCACGGTGACGAGAAACGCAGGGTCGAGCGCACGCAGGTCGGCGGCAGCCTTGGTGACATCGGCCTGCCCCTGATCTAGCAGGCGGGCGACGGCCTGGGGGATTTCGAGGATCTCCCGGCGCATCCGTGTCTGGTGGTCGGTCATCTTACGGTCCTCATTCCTGTGCGAGACGCAGTTCGGCGACGAAGTTGTAAGCGTCGCCTCGGTAGAGAGAGCGGGTGAATTCGGCCACCCGCCCGTCGGCGAGATAGGAAGTGCGCTCGATGCTGAGCCCGGCGGTGCCCGGCTCGATCTCGAGCGTTGCGGCGTCGTCGCGGCCCATGTTGATCGCCGAAATCTTCTGCAGCGCCCGTACCGGTCGCAGCCCGGCCTGCGCCAGCACGCCGTAAAGCGAGGTCTCGACCGCACTCGGGTCAGCGAGGATGCTCAGCGGCAGCGCCGCGCGCTCGATCGCCAAGGGCCGTCCATCGGCGAGCCTGAGACGCGCCAGCCGCGCCACCTCATCGTCCGACGACAGGCCGAGTGCCACGACCTCATCCGGCGACGGCAGGAAAACGCCCCGATCGAGCCATCGCGTCGTGGTCGAGAGGCCGCGTCGCGCCATGTCCTCGGTGAAGGAGGTAAGCCGCGACAGCGACTGCTCCAGCCTCGGGGCGCGCGGCGCCACGAAGGAGCCGGAGCCCTGTTTCTGAACCACCAGCCCCTCTTGGGCGAGCCGACCGATCGCCTTGCGCACCGTGACCCGCGACAACCCGGTGAGCGTCGCGATCTCGCGTTCCGGCGGCAGCGAGGTGCCCGGCGGCAGCAGCCCCTGCGACACCGCCTCGGACAGCCTGCGAGACAGCCGGAGATAGAGCGGCCCGGCGTCGCTCTTCACCCAAGCCTCCGGCGCAAGGAAATCCGCAATGCTCATCACTGTCCTCCCTGCCGGGCAAGGATCAGGGCGCCGTCGAGCGGGGTGCCCTGCGGATCGGCAAATCGGCGACCGGGCCGCTCCAGCGCCGCGCGGTAGAGCGGCCCGAGACCGCCGGTGAGATAGATCGGCTCGTCGGCCCTGTGTCCGAGCGTGTCCAGCGCCCGGTCGAGCCACTGCGCGCCGCGCTCCACGATTTCGCGCGCGGTGCCGTCACCCGCCGCTGCCGCCTCCATCACCATGGGGGCCAGCGTGCCGAAATCGGCGGGCCGCGCGGTTGCGGCAAAGCCGACGATATCCTGCGGCGCTCCGCCGAGCCGTGCCAGCAGCGCCTCGGTCAGATCGGTGCGGGCGCGCATCCCGTCGACGGCCTCGAGCGTCGCGGCGAGGGCCGCGCGCCCGATCCAGCCGCCAGAGGCTTGATCCGAAAGCTGCAGCCCCCAACCGCCCACCGCGCGGATCGCACCACCGCGCCTCAGCCCCACGAAACTTCCCGTACCAATTGCCAGCACCGCCCCGTCGGCGCTTGCCCCAAGCGCCCCGGCGATGGCGATATCGCGGTCCTCGGTGACGCGGCAACGCCCCGGCAGCCGGCGCGCCGCCCGCGCGGCCATGGCCTCCGATTGCACACCTGCGAGCCCGGCGTGGCCGATCGCCCCGGTCAACGCCTCATCGGGCAGCCCGGCGGCCAGTGCTGCGTTTGCAATGGCGCGCAGCAGGTTGGCGATGCCGCCGTCGAAATCGGTGGTCAGATTTGCAGGCCCGGCCGCGCCCTGCCCCAGAAGGCCGCCGCGCCACAGCGCCGCCCGGCAACCGGTGCCGCCACCATCGAGGCCGAGAAACAGGGTCGCGCTATCGTTCATAGAATACCTATATAATACCTTTCGCGGGTTTGGAATGAGAATATTTTGGGATATCTGCGCAGCATCTTCCCAAGACGGCAGTAAACGCTGTCTCGCGTCGACACTATAGACAAGAGGTATCTCAAAGGTATTAGATAGGCCTCAAAGGAGAGTTCGATGGGTTTGCCACGTACGGAGCAGGTCACGACCGAGGCGGAAGCACTGGATCGCCTGACCGGTCCGGCCGCGCTGTCGCGGATGATCGACGTGCAGCGGGCGGCCATCGAAAGCCTGCGCACAGTATTGCCCGAGATAGAGGCAGCCGCCGCGCTGATGGCCGAAACGCTGCGCGGCGAGGGGCGTCTCGTCTATGCCGCGGCCGGAAGCTCGGCGCTGATGGCGCTGGCCGATGCCGCCGAACTGCCCGGCACCTTCGGCATCGCGCAGCAGCGGATCGTGATCCGCATGGCCGGTGGCGTACCCACGGATGCGGCGATGCCCGGCGATACCGAGGACGACACCAAGGCCGCGCAAGCGGTGATCGCGGAGTTGCGCCCCGACGACCTCGTCATTGCGCTGAGCGCCAGCGGCTCCACCCCCTATCCCACGGCCATCGCCCAAGGGGCGCCTGCGCGCGGCGCGCGGGTGGTGGCGATCGCCTGCAATCCCGGCACACCGCTGCTGGCCGCCGCCGATGTTGCAATCTGCCTCGCCACACCGCCCGAGGCGCTGGCGGGCTCGACCCGCATGGGGGCGGGCACCGCGCAAAAGGCGGCGCTGAACCTGATCTCGACCCGCGCGGGCGTGCTCTTGGGTCATGTGCATGACGGCATGATGGTCAATCTCGTCGCCGACAACGCCAAACTGCGGGGCCGGGCGGCAGGCATCGTCGCGCGCGTGGCCAAGGTGGAGGTGCAGACCGCCGCCCGCGCGCTCGATCTCGCACAAGGCGCGGTAAAGCCCGCCTGCCTGATCGCCGCCGGGGCGACGCCGGAGACGGCGCGCGCCTTGCTGGAGCGGCATGCGGACCATCTGCGCCCGGCTCTGGCCGAGCTTCACGACACACAACAAGACGCCTGAACAGGGCGCGACCTCATCAACACGGGAGAAGACAATGACCAAACGCATACTCGCGGGCGCGCTGCTGGGCACGACATTGCTGTCCGGCATGGCGCAGGCGCAGGACGTCACGCTCACCATCGAGAGCTGGCGCAACGACGACCTCGCGATCTGGCAGGACCAGATCATCCCGGCCTTCGAGGCCGAGCATCCGGGCATCAAGATCGATTTCACGCCCTCGGCCCCGGCCGAATACAACGCGGTCCTGAACTCCAAACTCGACGCGGGCTCGGCCGGCGACCTGATCACCTGCCGCCCCTTCGACGCCTCGCTGGCGCTATTCGAGGCCGGAAAGCTCGCCGATCTGAGCGACCTCGAAGGCATGTCGAATTTCTCGGACGTGGCGAAGTCGGGCTGGAGCAGCGATGACGGATCGGCCACCTACTGCGTGCCGATGGCCAGCGTGATCCACGGCTTCATCTACAACAAGGACGCCTTCGCCGAGTTGGGGCTCGAGGAGCCGAAGACCGTCGATGAATTCTTTGTCGTGCTCGACGCGATCAAGGAGGACGGCACCTATATCCCGATGGCGATGGGCACCAATGACCAGTGGGAAGCCGCCACCATGGGCTACCAGAACATCGGGCCCAACTACTGGAAGGGCGAGGAAGGCCGTCAGGCGTTGATCGATGGCACGGCCAAGCTCACCGACGCCGAGTGGACCGCTCCCTATGAGCAGCTCGCCAAATGGGGCGACTATCTGGGCGACGGCTACGAGGCGCAGACCTATCCTGACAGCCAGAACCTGTTCACGCTGGGTCGCGCCGCGATCTATCCCGCGGGCTCGTGGGAGGTGTCGGGCTTCAACGGCCTCGCCGACTTCGAGATGGGGGCGTTCCCGCCGCCGGTCCCGGCCGAGGGCGACGCCTGCTACATCTCGGATCACACCGACATCGGCATCGGCATGAACGCCGCGACCGAGCATCCTGACGAGGCCAGAACCTTCCTCAACTGGGTTGCGTCGAGCGAATTCGCCACGCTCTATGCCAACGCCCTGCCCGGCTTCTTTCCGCTGTCGCAGGCCCCGGTCGAGATCGAAGATCCGCTGGCGCAGGAGTTCGCAAGCTGGCGCGAGGAGTGTTCCTCGACCATCCGCTCGACCTACCAGATCCTGTCGCGTGGCACGCCCAACCTCGAGAACGACACCTGGAACGCCTCGGCACAGGTGATCAAGGGCGCCGAGACCCCAGCCGACGCGGGCGCGCGTCTGCAGGATGGCCTTGCAAGCTGGTACGAACCGCAAAAGTAAGCAGCGGACCGTCCGGGCGCCCCGCGCCCGGACGACGCCTACAGGAGGTCGACCCATGCCCGGCACCGCCGTCTCCAGCGCTGCGCCAAAGTTCCGCTGGCACATCGTCGTGTTTCTCGCCCCCGCGGTGCTGGTCTACACGGCGGTGATGATCCTGCCGCTGTTCGACACGCTGCGCCTCGCGCTTTACGACGAGGTCGAGGGCCAGAGGGTCTTCGTGGGCCTCGAGAATTTCCGCACGCTGTTCGGCGACCCGAACTGGTCGCGCCAGTTCTGGAACGCTTTGGCCAACAACTTCTGGTTCTTCCTGATCCACATGGCGGTGCAGAACCCGATCGGCATCGCGCTGGCGGCGATCCTGTCGAACCCGCGGCTTCGGTTCTCGGGCTTCTACCGCTCTGCGATCTTCATCCCCACCATCCTGTCCTTCGTGATCGTAGGTTTTGCGTGGAAGCTGATCCTGTCGCCGATCTGGGGCATCGCTCCGGGAATGCTGGATGCCATCGGCCTCAAATCGCTCTTCGCGCCATGGCTCGGGCGTGAGGAAACGGCGCTGACCACGCTGGCGCTGATCTCGGTGTGGCAATTCGTCGGCATCCCGATGATGCTGATCTATGCAGCACTCCTGTCGATCCCCGACGAGATCCTCGAGGCGGGCGAATGCGACGGCGTCACAGGCCTTTCTGCCTTCTGGAAGATCAAGCTGCCGCTGATCCTGCCATCGATCGGCATCATCTCGATCCTGACCTTCGTTGCGAACTTCAACGCCTTCGACCTGATCTATGCCGCGCAGGGCGCGCTGGCGGGACCGGATTTCTCCTCCGACATCCTCGGCACCTTCCTCTACCGCACCTTCTTCGGCTTCCAGCTTCAGCTTGGCGATCCGCATATGGGATCGGCCATCGCCTCCGCGATGTTCGCGGTCATCCTGATCGGGGTCTGCATCTATCTTTTCGGCATCCAGACCCGGATCCGCCGCTACCAGCTCTGAGGAGGGTGCGATGTCCACCGCACGACACACACCGCTCAATTCGGTCGCGGCCCATGCGGCGCTGATCACCTATACGCTGATCGCGCTGTTCCCGGTCTTCGTCATCGTCATCAACAGCTTCAAGGCGCGCCGCGCGATCTTCCGCGAGCCGCTGGCATTGCCGGATGCCGAAAGCTTCAGCCTGATCGGCTACCAGACGGTGATGAAGCAGGGCGATTTCTTCCTCTACTTCCAGAACTCCCTCATCGTCACCGTGGCCTCGCTGTTCTTCATCCTGCTGTTCGGCGCAATGGCGGCCTTCGCGCTGGCCGAGTACCGGTTTCGCGGCAACACGCTGATGGGGCTCTACCTCGCGCTCGGCATCATGATCCCGATCCGCATCGGTACGGTGGCGATCCTGCAGATGATGGTGGCGACGGGGCTGGTGAACACGCTTTGGGCGCTGATCCTCGTCTACACCGCCCAAGGCCTGCCGCTCGCGGTGTTCATCCTGTCGGAGTTCATGCGGCAGGTGTCTGACGACCTGAGGAACGCAGGCCGCATCGACGGACTCAGCGAATACAAGATCTTCTTTCGCCTCGTGCTGCCCTTGGTGCGCCCCGCCATGGCGACGGTGGCAGTGTTCAACATGATCCCGATCTGGAACGATCTGTGGTTTCCGCTGATCCTCGCCCCGGCCGAGGAGGTAAAGACGCTCACCCTCGGCTCACAGGTGTTCATCGGCCAGTTCGTGACCGACTGGAACGCGGTGCTCTCGGCGCTCAGCCTCGCGATCTTGCCGGTGCTGGTGCTCTACGTCATCTTCTCGCGGCAGTTGATCCGCGGCATCACCTCGGGAGCCGTCAAATGACCCAACGCGTCCTCATCGCCGGGCTTGGCAACATGGGGCTGAGCCACGCGCTGGCCCATCACGCCCACCCGGACAGCGAGATCGTAGGGCTGGTGAACCGTTCGGCGCGCGCCCTTCCCGACGCGCTCGCCCCCTATCCGCTCTTCACCGATTACGACACGGCCCTGGCCAAGACACGCCCCGATGTCGTGGTCATCGCCACCTATTCCGACAGCCATGCCGATTATGCCTGCGCCGCGATGCGCGCGGGCGCGCATGTCTTCGTCGAAAAGCCGCTCGCCACCACCGTGGCCGATGCGACCCGCGTGGTGGATTGCGCACGCAAGACCGGGCGCAAGCTCGTCGTCGGCTACATCCTGCGCCATCACCCGAGCTGGCAGCGGCTGATCGAGGAGGCGCGGACTTTGGGCGGGCCATATGTGTTCCGGCTCAACCTCAATCAACAGTCCTCGGGCGCTACCTGGGAGACGCACAAAGCCCTGATGCAGACCACCTCGCCCATCGTCGATTGCGGCGTTCACTACGTCGACGTGATGTGTCAGGTGACCGACGCGCGGCCCTTGCGAGTGCATGGCATCGGGCTTCGGCTCAGCGACGAAATCCCCGAAGACATGTACAACTATGGCCAGTTTCAGGTGGTCTTCGAAGATGGCTCGGTCGGTTGGTACGAGGCGGGCTGGGGGCCGATGATGTCCGAGACCGCGAGCTTCGTGAAGGACATCGTCTCGCCCAACGGATCGGTTTCGATCGCCGAGGGCAACACCGGGGCTTCGGATGACGTGGACGGCCACACCAAGGTCGGCGCGATTCGGCTGCACCGCCCCGATGGTGACCGCATCATGGAGATGCCCGACGAGCCGGGCCATCAGGCGCTGTGCGACGCCGAGCAGGCCTATCTGCTGCGCGCCATCGCCCAAGACATCGACCTGACCCGCCACATGCGTGACGCCGTGCAATCGCTGCGCATCTGCCTCGCCGCCGACCACAGCATCCGCACCGGCCAGCCTGTTGATCTGCTTGTCGATCTGGAGGAGACCCCATGACCGCACTCACGCTCGAAAAGGTGAGCAAGTCTTTTGGCAAGGTGCAAGTGCTGCACGACATCGATCTCACCGTCGAGGAAGGCGAGTTCGTGGTCTTCGTCGGCCCTTCGGGCTGTGGCAAGTCGACTCTGTTGCGGGTCATCGCGGGGCTGGAGGACGCGACCTCGGGCCGGGTCGAGATCGCCGGGGCCGACGTCACGCGCACGCCTCCCGCCAAGCGTGGCATCGCCATGGTGTTCCAGAGCTACGCGCTCTACCCGCATCTCGATGTGCGCGGCAACATGGCGCTGGGGCTGCGGCAGGAGGGCCAGCCGAAGGCGGTGATCGAGGAGCGCATCGCGGAAGCGGCGCGGATGCTGGAGCTTGGCCCCTATCTCGACCGACGCCCCTCCGAGCTTTCGGGCGGCCAACGCCAACGCGTCGCCATCGGCCGTGCCGTGACGCGCCAGCCCAAACTGTTTTTGTTCGACGAACCATTGTCGAACCTCGATGCGGCGCTGCGCATGAACACCCGCATCGAGATCGCGCAGCTGCACCGGACGCTCGGGGCGTCGATGATCTACGTCACCCACGATCAGACCGAGGCGATGACTCTTGCCGATCGGATCGTGGTGCTGCGCGACGGCAGGGTCGAGCAGGTGGGCGCGCCGATGGAGCTCTACAACAATCCCGCCAACCGCTTTGTCGCGGGCTTTCTCGGCGCACCGTCGATGAATTTTCTGGCGCCCGTGTCGGACGCGCCCGAGGGTGCCGTTCTGGGCATCCGCCCCGAACATCTGCGCCCCGATCCCAAAGGTCCGATCCGCGGCAGGATCACCCATGTCGAGCGCTTAGGCGGCGACACCAACATCGTGGTCGGCACCGAGGCCGGCGCGCAGGCGACGATCCGCATGTTCGGCCAACACGCTGCCAAGGTCGGCGAGGGGATCGCGATGGGGTTCGACCCCGCGCATGGCTTTCTGTTCGACGCCGGGGGGCAACGGTTGCGCTAGGCGGCACGGGGTCAGGGGGTGAACCGCGAATGCGGACCCCGCGACGGTCCATGCGGCGTCCCACCGCCGACCGGTCGCGACCCAGTGCTTGCGCGGGGGGCGTCAGGTTTGGCCGGGGATGCTCCCCCTCTTTGATCCGCACCCCGCACGGCTCGCATCGTGCGAGCCGCCCGCCCTGCTCGGAGCCTACTCGGCCTTTGCCTCCACCTCGTGACGTCGCACACGCAGCATCGTGCTCGATACCGAAAGCAGATGCCGCTCCATTTCCGCGGCGGCCTCGGACGGGCGGCGGCCGGCGATATGGGCAAAGAGATCCTGATGCTGTCGGCCCAGAGCAGCGATCCGGTCGGTCGAAAACGTCTCGCGCCGTCGGTCCGTCCATTGCGCGTGCCGCCGCACCGAGCGGATCGACTGGTGGATCGTCAGGAACAGCGGGTTGTGCGCCAGTTCGGCGATCTTGAAGTGAAAGATGTCATCGGCGGTCTCGTAAGCGCGCGCTTCGCCGGTCGACAGCGTCGCCTGCATCAGCCGCTCCAGCACCGAAAGCTCCTCGGAGGTCGCGCGCTGCGCCGCCAGCGCCGCCAGCGCCGGCTCGATCTCCATACGGACCTCCATGAGGTTGTGCGGCGTGACCTGCCGCACGAGGGTCTCGATGCCCACGCCTCCCGGGGGCGGCGCGGCGAAGGTGCCCTGCCCCTGCCGCCGAAAGATCGTGCCTTCGGCCTCGAGCACGTCGAGCAGAGACCTGAGCCGCCCCCGACCGAGCCCGAGCCGCTCGGCCAGCTGCCGCTCCGGCAACACCCTGCCATTGGCGAGAAGGCTCTCGTCGTCCAGCCCGGCGCGCAGCCGGGTCAGGATCCTGTCATCATCGCCTTCGGTCATGCCAACTCCATCGCCCCGACAAGATCCCAGAGCATCCGGGCGGAGGTCAATGCCAGAAACAGCCCGAAGGACAGGCGCAATGCCCGCTGCGGGATCGCATGGGCGAGCTTCACCCCGACACCGGCAAAGCTGGTGGTGAGCGGGATGATCACGGCCACGGCAACGAGGTTGACGTATCCCAGCGAAAAAGGCGGCAGGCCCTCGGATCCGATCCCGGTCAACATGTAGATGATCGCGCCCGGCAGGCCGATCACGAAGCCGATCGCCGCCGAGGTGCCGACCGCGCGGCGGATGTCGTAGCCGAGAAAGTTCAGGAGCGGCACGCAGACCGTGCCACCGCCGATGCCCATCATCGACGACACCGTACCCGCAAACACCCCGAAGCCCGCCCAAGCCGGTCTCGAGAAGAACTTTGGCGTGACCTCGCCCTTGCGTCCGCGCAGCACCATGTCGGCGGCCACGACGGCGGCCACGACAGCAAAGACGCCGATGAGGATGCGCCCGTCGATCAACCCGCCGGTGAAGCTGCCCAGCACCACGCCGATGAGGATCGAGGGCGCCCAGAGTTTCAGAAGCCCTGCGTCGATCGCGCCCTTCTTGTGATGGCCCCAAGCCGAGGACATCGAGGTAAAGACGATGGTGGCCAAAGAGGTGCCGACCGCGACCTGCATGGTCAGCCCCGGCTCCATGCCGGTGAGCGATAGGGCGAAATAAAGGGCAGGCACGATGACGATGCCGCCGCCGACGCCCAATAGGCCCGCGAGGATGCCGCCCGCGACCCCCGCCGCGACGGCGACGGCGAGAAGCGTGAGAATGGTGCCGAGATCCATGTCAGGCCCCCGTCTCGGTCGCGCGGGATCGCGAGACGCGGCCTTCGGCGGCGCGGCGGGCCTCGGCCTGCGCGATGGCGCGGTCGATCGGCGCGCGGTCGGTGGTGCCCGAGAAATTCTCGGCCGTGGGCATCGCGCCCGCGACATGCAAGTAGCGCTCATCCGCCACGTCGAGCAGGCGGCGCAGTTCGGCCAGCGGATCCGGGTCGTCGTCCACGCGCAGTGACAGGAAGGCATAGTCCTGCCCACGATGCACAGTGAGCCCGCCGGCCTGACGGCCCCGCTTGTCGCCGCCCGCGCGCTCGCCTGCCTCCATCGCATCGAGAAGCCGTTCGGCCATGGTGCCCTGCGACTTGATATAGGCGGCATAGGTCGCTTCCACGACCTCAGCGCCCGTCAGCATGTTGCCCGCCACCGAATGATGCGGCCCGACCAGATGCCCGGCCCAATCGATGCAGCCCGTGCCGGTATGGGCGACAAAACACCCTTGCGCATCCATCATGTGGCACTGCCGGATGTCGCGGCCTTCGTCGCGGGCCACGAGATCGGCCAATACGTCCTCGGCGCTTTCGCCCGTGGCCAGCCGAGCGCGCCCCTCGACGCCCCACATCGGATTGACGAAAGCCTGCGTCGCCACGGCGCAGCGCGCCCCGACATAAGGAACAGCCGCCCCGGCGGCGAAAAAACGCGAGGCGACGGCAATGCCGATCTCGCCGGTGTCGGGGTCATGCGCAATGATCGAATAAGTCATTCAGCGGCCCACCGCATAGGCCTGCATCAGCCGCGGCGTGGCGGCCGCGCGCAACAGCCCGTCCGGCTCGCGCAGCGCCGCCGTCAGGCGTCCGACGCTCCAGGGTTCGGCCACGGTCACCTTGTGGCCGCGCGCGCGCAGGGCCTCGATCACCTCCTCACCTACCGAAGGCTCGATCATCATCTCGCCGGGCTTGCATTCGCGCGGGTAGAACGAGCCTTGGAAATGCATCGAATGGAACAGCGGCGCGTCCATGCCCTCCTGCAGATCGAGCCCGTGGTGCACGAAACGCAGGAACCACACCAATTGCCACTGGTCCTGCTGATCGCCGCCGGGCGTGCCGAAGACCATCGCGCGCCCGTCCTTTTCGGCGAGGCTCGGCGTCAGCGTGGTGCGCGGGCGGCGGCCCGGAGCGAGCGAAGTGGGCAGGCCCTCGTCGAGCCAGAACATCTGGGCGCGCGAGTTCAATGGAAAGCCGAGGCCCGGGATCACGGGCGAGCTCTGCAGCCAGCCGCCCGAGGGGGTCGCCGCGACCATGTTGCCCCAGCGGTCGATCACATCGAGATGCACAGTATCGCCGCGCTTTTCCGACAGGTGCGCCATAGTCGGCTCCTGCGGTGCGGCCTCGGGGTTGCGGTCGAAGTCGCGGGAGGCGCGCTCGATCGCGGCGTCAGCCTGATGTTCGAAACCTGGAATCCGACCGGGGCGCTGCTCCAGCGAGGCGGCGTCCGAGATCAGCTTGGCGCGCTCGGCACCATAGGCATCCGACAGAAGAACCTCCATCGGGATGTCGGACTGTGCCGGGTCGCCGTAATAGGCCTCGCGGTCGGCATAAGCGAGCTTCATCGCCTCGATCACCACATGCACGAATTCCGCCCCGTTGGGGTCCATCGCGGCAAGGTCGAATTTCTTCAGGATCGACAGCGCCTGCAACAGCACCGGCCCCTGCCCCCACGGCCCGGTCTTGTGGACGGTCCAGCCGTGGTAATCGATCGAGACCGGTGCCTCGTAGCTCGCCCGCCAGCCCGCCATGTCCGCCTTGGTCAGAACACCGCGGTTTTTGCGCTCGGACACGTCGTGCACCTCGGCATCCTTGAGGTAGTCGGCCACGGCGTCGGCCACGAAGCCCTCGGCCCACATCGCGCGAGCCGTATCGATGCGCGCCTCGCGGCTTTCGCCACCGGCCTCGGACAGCCGCTCGTAGGTGTCGGCGAGGTCGGGGTTGCGAAACAGCTCATGCGCCTCGGGCGCACGGCCGCCCGGCGCCCAGACCTCGGCGGAGGTCGGCCATTCGGCCTCGAAATACTCAACCAGACCCTGCATCGTCGCCGCCACGCGCGGCAGCACCGGGTGGCCGTCGCGGGCATAATCGATGGCCGGGCGCATGACGTCGGCGATCTCCATCGTGCCGTGATCGCGCAGCATCAGCATCCAGCCGTCGAAGGCCCCGGGGATCACCGTGGCCAGAAGCCCGGTGCCGGGGATGAGGTCGAAGCCCTGCGCCTTGTAGTGCTCGATCGTGGCCCCTGCGGGAGCCGGCCCCTGGGCGCAGATCACCTCGACCTTGCCAGTCTTGGCGGATTTGAACACCACCGGCAGGTCGCCCGCCGGGCCGTTGAGATGCGGCTCCACCACCTGCAGCACGAGGCCGGTGGCGACGGCGGCGTCAAAGGCGTTGCCGCCACGCTCGAGGATGCCCATGCCGACGGCGGAGGCGATCCAGTGGGTCGAGGCGACGGCCCCGAAGGTGCCGCGGATCTCGGGGCGGGTGGTGAAAGCGGTCATTTGGATAACTCTCGTTCTTGGTATTCAGTGTTCGCGCGGGTCGAGCGCGTCGCGCAACCCGTCGCCCAGAAGGTTGAAGCCCAGCACCACGAGGAAGATCGCGATGCCCGGCCAGAGCGCCATCCAGGGCGCCTGGCTCAGGAAGTTCTTGGCGGTGTTGAGCATCGAGCCCCAGGACGGCGCGGGTGGCTGCTGGCCGAGGCCGAGGAACGACAGCGAGGCCTCGGCGATGATCGCGGTGGCGATGGTCAGCGTCGCCTGCACCAGCACCGGGGGCAGAATGTTCGGAAAGATGTAGCGGCGCAGGATTTTTGGCGTCGACAGCCCGATCGCATGCGCGCCTTCGACGTAATCCTCGGCCTTGACCGAAATCACCTGTCCGCGCGTCAGACGCACGAAGACCGGCGTGGCCGAGAGACCGATGGCGATCATCGCGTTGGTGAGCGACGGGCCGAGAAAGGCCGCGAGCGCGATGGCGAGGATCAGGAACGGGACAGCGAGCAGCGCCTCGGTGCAGCGCGAGATGATGCCATCGGTCCAGCCACCGAAATAGCCCGCGAGGATCCCTAGGGGCACGCCGAAGACCACGGCGATGCCAACCGAGATGACGCCCGCCATCAGAGAGGCGCGCGCACCCCAGACAAGGCGCGACAGCACGTCGCGACCGATCTCGTCGGTGCCGAGCCAATGCGCGGCCGAGGGGCCCTTGCGCACCGCGCCCCAATCGGTGGCGGTCGGATCGGGGATCGGCAGAAGTGGCGCGAAGACGGCCATGAGCACGAAGAACCCCACCAGCACGCCGCCGAGGACGGCGGAGTTGTGGCTGCGGAACTTCTTCCAGACGCGGTTTTCGGGACGGGCCTGAAGCACCGGGTCGGCCATGA
Source organism: uncultured Limimaricola sp. (assembly GCF_964022235.1). Taxonomy (NCBI): domain Bacteria; kingdom Pseudomonadati; phylum Pseudomonadota; class Alphaproteobacteria; order Rhodobacterales; family Paracoccaceae; genus Limimaricola; species uncultured Limimaricola sp. The sequence goes on from NZ_CAXHZL010000006.1 coordinate 78,212, forward strand.
CCTGCGGCTTGAGCGTGGCGGGGGTGGCGGGCTGGGCCATCATTGCTTCCTCAGGCGCGGGTTCAGGACGTAATAGGCGGCGTCGGCGAGGATGTTCATGACGATGAAGCCCATCGCCGTGATCAGCACGATGCCTTGGACCACCGCGTAGTCGCGGTTGAACACGGCATCGACCACCAGCTTGCCAAAGCCCGGAATGGTGAAGATCTGCTCGGTCAGCACCGCCCCTGCGATCAGCTCTCCGAACAAGAGCGCCGTCAGCGTGACGATCGGGGTGAGCGCGTTGCGAAACGCGTGCTTGAGGATCACCCGGCGCTCGTTGAGGCCCTTGGCACGCGCGGTGCGTACATAGTCGGACTTGAGCACGCCCAGCATGGCCGATCGGGTGTGGCGCATCAGCGTCGCGGCGAGCGCCGTGCCCAGCACGAAGGCGGGCATAAGCATGGTCTTGATCGACAGCCACAGGTCATCGGAGGGCGGCACGTAGCCTGAGGCGGGCAGAAGCTGCCAGTTCACCGCGACCAGAAGGATCAGCATGATGCCGAGCCAGAAGTTCGGGATCGACAGGCCCGACAGCGCCACGACGTTGGCGATATAGTCGGTGATCGTGCCCTTCTTGACCGCCGAAAGGATGCCCGCCGGGATGCCGATCACCAGCGCGAAGACCAGCGCCATGAGCGCGAGCTGGATCGTCACGGGAAGCTTTTGCGCGATCAGTTCCGTGACTGGCTGGTTGGTGCGCAGCGAGATCCCGAGATCGCCAGTGACCACGCCCTTGATCCAGGTGATGTACTGCACCCAGACGGGATCGTTCATGCGGTATTTCTCGCGCAGGAATTCGATCACCTGCGGATCTCGCTCCTCTCCCGCCATGGCGAGGATCGGATCGCCCGGCAGCAGCTTCTGCAAGCCGAAGACGAAAATCGAGATGAGGATGACGGTCGGGATCGCGATGACGATCCGGCGCAGCAGAAAGGCGAGCATCAGGGGCACCCGGAGGTTGGGGGCCGCGCCGCATCGGGCGGCGCGGCCGGTCGCATCACTCGGACTTGCTCACGCCCTCAAAGCGGAACATGCCATCGGGATAGGCAACGAAGCCCTCGACCGCGGCGTCGAGCGCCCAGATCCAAGTCTCGTGGTAGAGATAGACGATGGGCTTGGCCTCTTCGAGGATCGCGGTCGCCGCGTCATAGCTCTCCTTGCGCGCCGCGGTGTCGGTCGTCACCCGGGCCTCGTCGAGCAGACGGTCCACCTCCGGGTCCGAGAACTTCGCGTCGTTGAGCCCGGCATCGGTGGTCATGAACTGGTGGATGTTGCCATCCGGATCGACCCGGCCCGACCAGCCAACCTGACTTGCGGTGAAATCGCCCGCCGTCTGGTCGGACAGCATGGTGGCGAATTCCTTGGAGGTGATCGAAATGCGGATCCCCGCCTCGGCGGCCATCGACTGGATCACCTGCATCAGTTGCAGGTTGACCGGCGCGTTGGGGGCTTGCACCTCGAGGTCGATCCCGTCGGCAAAACCTGCCTCGGCGAGCAGCGCCTTTGCCGCCTCGACATCGCGCGCAGGCACGGGGATGTTCGCGTTGTACCAAGGCGAGTTCGGCGGGAAGGCCTGGTTGCCGGCGGGGGCGGTGCCCTCAAATACCACCTGGTTGATCGCCTCGCGGTCGAGCGACAGCTCCAGCGCCCGGCGCAGCCGCGCGTCCTGACCCCAAGGGTTGTCGGCGCGCTCGCCGTTGCCGATGTTGAAGGTAATGCCCTGATAGCCCAGCGAGACCGCTTCCTCGACCTTGAGCGAGGGATCGTTGCGCACCTGTGCGACATCGGTGGCGGCCAGACGGTTGATCGCGTCGACATCGCCTGACTGCAGGTTCGCCAGACGCACGGTGCTGTCGGGGATCGGCAGGTAGGTGACGGTGTCGAAGTTGATCTCGTCCGCGTTCCAGTACTCGGCGAACTTCGACAGGACGATCTTGTCCTGCGCCACCCGCTCCTCGAACTTGAACGGGCCCGAACAGACTGGGTTCAGACCGAAGTCGGCGCCCGCTTCGGCGGCGGCGGTCGGCGAGACCATCATGCCCGCGCGGTCGGCGAGCTGTGCCAGAAGCGTTGCGTCGGGCTGCGTGAGGTCGATGCGGATCTCGTAGGAACCAAGTACCTCGGTGCCCGAGATCGAGGCAACCTCGGACTTGCGGCGGCTCTCCTCCATGGTCTGCGAGCGTTCGATGTTGGCGGCCACGGCCTCCGCGTCAAAGGCGGTGCCGTCGTGGAAGGTCACGCCTTCGCGCAGCTTCATGGTGAGCTGCGTGCCGTCCTCGTTCCAGCTCCATTCGGTGGCGAGCTGCGGCACGATCTCGAGATCGGGGGTGATGTCCACGAGCTTGTCGCACAGCGCGGTATAGACGATGCGGCCCACGAAGGTGCGCGACTGATCGGGGTCGAGCACGTCGGGATCGCTTTCGAGAGCGAAGCGGAAGTCTGCGGCCTGCGCCGAAAGCGCGGTGGCGCTCAAAAGCGCAGCGAGCAGCGTGGTCTTGCGGAAAGTCATGGTTTACCTCTGTCTGTCGGTCAGGTTGTTGCCCCGGCGTTGTTCGCCGTTTCGGATCGGTTGTCTTGTTGCAGCGTGGCCGCCTCGTAGAGGGCGAAACGTCGTCGCGCGCCTTCGCTGCGTGCGGCGGCGGAGGTGAGGCCCGCCTCTGGCCGCGTGGCCGCGATCTCCTGCCAGTGGTGGCAGGCGACGCGGGTCTCGTCCGCCGTTGCGCGCAGGTCGGGCACGACCGTCGCGCAATCCTCTCGTGCGAAGGGGCAGCGGGTGTGAAAACGACAGCCCGATGGCGGGTTCGCCGGGCTCGGCGTCTCCCCCTTGAGCGCGAGCCGAGTCTTGGCGCGACCATGCGCGGCCTCGGGGATCGCCGACAAGAGCGCCATGGTGTAGGGATGCCGCGGCCGCGAGAAGATCTCGTCGGTCGGCCCGCTCTCGACCACCTGGCCCAGATACATCACCGCGACGCGGTCGCTCATGTGGCGGATCACCGCGAGGTCGTGGGCGATGATCACCAGCGTCATGTCGAACTGCGACTTGAGATCGTGCAGCAGGTTCACCACCTGCGCCTGCACCGACACGTCAAGCGCCGAAACCGGCTCGTCACCGATCACGAGACGCGGGTTCGACGCGAGCGCGCGGGCGATGCCGATGCGCTGGCGCTGGCCGCCCGAGAACTCGTGCGGATAGCGGTCGGCGTGTTCGGGGCGCAGCCCCACGGTGCGGAGCAGTCGCGCCACCTCGGCCCGGCGCTGCGCGCGCGACAGCTCGGGCCGGTGCGTCTCGATCGGCTCGCCGACCAGTTTGCCCACGCTCATGCGCGGGTTGAGCGAGGAGAAGGGGTCCTGAAACACGAACTGCATGTCGCGGCGCAGCTCGCGCAGGTCGCGGCCCCGGATGCCCGCGATGTCACGCCCCTCGAACGCGATCGCCCCTTCCGTCGGCTCAAGGAGCCGCATCAGCAGACGCGCCAGCGTGGACTTGCCGCAGCCGCTCTCGCCGACGATGGCGAAGGTCTCGCCGCGCCTGATCTCGATCGACACGCCATCGACCGCGCGCACCACCTTGGTCTCGGACATGAAGCCACCACCAACGCGGAAGTGCTTTTTGAGACCCTCGGCCCTGAGAATGGTGTCGCTCATGCGCTGCGCTCCAATGTCAGTTCCAACGGGGCGAAGTGGCAGGCGGCGCGGTGACGAGCGGTAACTTCGGCCAGATCGGGCCGGGTCGCGCAGACCGGCGCGGCAAAGGGGCAGCGCGATGAAAAGCGGCAGCCCTCGGGCATTTGACCGATGCTCGGCACCGACCCCGGCACCGTCGACAGGCGGCGTCTCGGCCCGGTGAGCGTCGGCACCGAGGCCATCAGCCCGATGGTGTAGGGGTGCTGCGGGTCGTTGAAGATCGCCTCCGCCGGCCCGTATTCAACCACCTGGCCCGCGTACATCACGGCGACATCGGTCGCGATCTCCGCCACCACGCCGAGGTCATGGGTGATCATGATCGTGCCCATGCCCGTCTCGGCCTGCAGCTCGGCGATGAGATCGAGGATCTGCGCCTGCACTGTCACGTCGAGCGCGGTGGTCGGCTCGTCGGCGATCAAAAGCTCGGGGTCGTTGGCCAGCGCCATGGCGATCATCACCCTTTGGCGCATCCCGCCAGAAAGCTGGTGCGGGTATTCGTCTAGCCGCTGCTCCGGCGCGGGGATGCCGACCTTCCTCAGCATCTCGAGCGCTCGGGCGCGCGCCGCCGCACCTCCGCACCGACGGTGCCTCTCGACGGCCTCGGCGATCTGGTCGCCGATCCGAAAGGCGGGGTTGAGAGAGGTCATCGGCTCTTGGAAGATCATCGCCATCCGGTCGCCGCGCATCTGCGCGATGCGACTGTGATCGGCGGGCGCAAAGCCTTCGCCGTCGAAGCGGATCTCGCCGCCGCCGAAGCGCACGTCGTCCTTCGGCAGGAGGCCCATCAGCGCCAGTGCCGTGACGCTTTTGCCGCAACCGCTCTCTCCGACGATGCACAGCGTCTCATTGCGGCCGACCTGGAAGGACACGTCCTGCACCACGTCCTGATCCTGCCCGCGGAAGCGGAATTGCAGGTTTCGAACCTCGAGAAGTGGCTGATCCATTCGACGTGTTTCCCTCTGCGGATGGGCCAAGGGACTCGACGAGTCCAACCCATTCAGAAACCAATGTCGGATTGGTGGCAGTCATCGACCCATCTGACAACCCCGTTTTTTAACTATCTGCACGGAGGTTATCCCGGGCGAATACCCCGCAGATTTCAGAAGCAATGGAAAATTGGTCCGGCCCGCCAAGGCCGGGCCGGTGCGGGTCGCGGAGGCTGCTCCAAGCCCGAAATTTGTGCCACATGCCTGTGTGTGCGCGTCTCAGGGCACGACGAGATGTCCCTCGCCGATATCGACCAGTGTGGCCCTCTGGGGTGACGCGCCTATGGGCAACACCGGGGTCGGCACGTCGCCCTGCGGACGCGTGGCCGGTGCGCGGGCGTGGGTCGGGTCCGGCACCGGCACCGCCGCGATGAGCTGTCGGGTATAGGGATGCCGCGGATCGCCGAAGACCTGCGCCCGGCTGCCCATCTCGACGACCTGCCCAAGCCGCATCACCGCGATCCGGTCGGAGACGTTCTCGACCACCGCCATGTCGTGGCTGATGAAGAGATAGGCGATGCCGAACTCGGTCTTGAGCGCTCTGAGCAGTTCCAGCACCCGCGCCTGCACGCTCACATCGAGCGCCGAGACGCTCTCGTCGGCGATGATCAGCTTGGGGCGCAGCGCCAGAGCGCGCGCGATGCAGATCCGCTGCCGCTGCCCACCCGAAAACTCGTGCGGATAGCGGTCGATCTGGTCGCGTTCCAACCCGACACGCTCGAACAGCGCCTCGACCTCTGCGCGGCGCTCCGCCCCGCCCCCGATCCGGTGGATCACCAGCGGCTCGGCCACCAGGTCGCCCACCCGCATGCGCGGATCAAGCGAGGCCATCGGATCCTGGAAGATCATCTGGATTTCGCGGCGAAACGCGGCGTCGGGCCTCTGTCCGCTCTCGAGCGCCCGCCCGGCCACTTCGATCCGCCCCTCGAAGGGCACGAGACCGGTCAGCGCCTTGGCGATGGTCGACTTGCCGCAGCCGCTCTCCCCCACAAGGGAGAACGTCTCGCCCGCGCGGATATCGAAGCTGACCCCAGCCACGGCATGCACCGTGTGGGTGACCCGGTTGAGAACGCCGCCCCGGATGTCGAAGCGGACACTCAGGTCCTTGATCCGCGCGACCGTGACGGCGCCGGCGCCAGGTTCGCTGGTTGGACCCGCACCGCTCCCCATACGCGGCACTGCCGCCAGAAGCGCGCGGGTGTAGGCCTCGCGCGGAGCGGCGAAAATCTCGCGCACCGGGCCCTGTTCGACCATGCGGCCAGATTGCATGACGACGACGCGGTCGGCCATCTCGGCCACCACGCCCATGTCGTGGGTGATGAGGATGAGCGCGGTGCCCAACTCGCGCTGCAGATCGCGCAGAAGCTCCAGAACTTCTCGCTGCACAGTGACGTCGAGCGCGGTCGTCGGCTCGTCGGCGATCAGCACATCGGGGCGCAGCGCGATCGCCATGGCGATCATCACGCGCTGACGCATGCCGCCGGACAATTCATGCGGGTATTGCTTGAGCCGCGCCTCGGGCTGCGACATGCGCACCGCGCGCAGCGCCTCGATCGCGCGGTCGCGGACGTCACGGCGCGACAGGCTCTCGTGTGCCTCGATCGCCTCGGTGAGCTGGTGCCCGATGGTCAGCACCGGGTTCAGCGAGGTCATCGGCTCTTGAAAGATCATCGCAACGCGGGCACCGCGCAGGCTGCGCATCCGCCGCTCGGGCAGGGTCAGCAGGTCGGTCTCGCCGAGGCGGATTTCACCCTTGGAGACATGCACCGCCGGCGGCGGCAAAAGCCCCATGATCGCCAGCGAGGTGAGCGATTTGCCCGAGCCGCTTTCGCCCGCGATGGCCAGCGTCTCGCCGCGCGCCAAGCTGAAGGACAGATCATCCACCAGCACGCGCGGGCCCTCTTCGGTGCGCACCGAGACCTGCAGCCCCTTGACCGCGAGGACCGGCAGGGCGTCCGGGGCCTTTTCGGCCCCGGACAGCGACGTGACGGCCGCGTTCATTCGAACACGCATCGCGGGAAGTAGAAGCCGACCACCCAGTTCGGCTGATCGACGATCTCGGAGATCCGCAGATCGCCGCAGGTCGACACCAGCATGTAGGCATCGACCGCCGCCATCTGGCGGCTGGCGCAGAGGAAATCGACCATCCCCGCCACCGCGTCGCGCGACGCCGACATCAGATCCGGCCCGATGCCCGTCGTCACCTCGTAGCCCTTGGCGTCGAGATGCCGCGTCACCGGGCCTTGGGTGGTGAAGCGCGGGAACTTGAGATTCGCGTTCTTCACCAGGTCGAGTGTCAGAACCACATCCATCGGGCTTTCGATCGCGGTGCCGCAGACCTCGCCGTCGCCTTGCGCCGCATGGGTGTCGCCCACCGAGAACAGCGCCCCCGCCACCTCGACGGGGAGGTAGAGCACGGTGCCCGCCGCCAGATCGCGAATGTCGAGATTGCCGCCCACCCGGCGCGGCGGCACGATGGAGTGCAGCCCCGGCTCGGCCAGCGCGTTGCCGATCGTGCCGCAGAAGGGCTTGAGCGGCACCCGGCCATGTTCGCCGAAGAGCGCGGGCTCCAGCGTCTTCGCGTCGTACTTCCAGATCGTCAGCGCCGGGTCGGTGAACTGGTCGGCCAAAAGCCCGAAGCCGGGGATGTTGGCGGTCCAGCCCCAGGCGGAGCCGCCCTCCTCGCGCGGGGCGAAGCTATCGATGGTGATCTTCAGCGCGTCGCCGGGCTCGGCCCCCTCGACATAGATCGGCCCCGAGACCGGGTTGATCTTGCCGAAATCGAGGGCCGTCACATCCTCGACCGTGCTCGAGGGCCCGAGCTGGCCCGCCGATGAATCCATGCAGTGAAAGGCGATCTGCGCGCCGGACTCCACCCGTTCGGCGGGGGCAATTGAGTTGTCCCAGCCAAAATGGTGCTGCGCGCCGTGGATCGTGTAGTCGCAGTTCTTGCACATGGTCTTACTCGGTCACGAAGACGTAGTCGTAGTTCACGGGGATCGAGACCGGATCGACATAGAGCGCATCCGCCCCACCCATCCGCTCGGACTTCATGGTGTAGCGCTGCTCGTTGAACACCGGCACCCAAGGCGCGTCCTCCATGACCCTCATGTAGATGTCCGACCACTTGCCAAGCCGCGCTTCGGCCTGCGCCGGATCGGCCATGGCATCCGCCTCGGCGGCCATCGCGTCGAGATCCTCGTTGCAGTACCACGACCAGTTCCACCCCCCCGGCACGGCGCCCGCACAGCCAAGGATCGGACCATAGAAGTTCGACGCGTCGGGGAAGTCGGCGATCCACGCCATGCCACCGGACCAGATCATCGGCGCCTGGCCTTCCTCGCCGCCCGCGGCGATGACGTTGGCCTGGGCCAGAGACTGGATCGAGGCGTCGATGCCGATCTGGCTCAGATCCTGCTGGATCGCCTGAGCGATGCGCGGGTTGGGATCGGTGTTCATCACGAAAAGCTCGGTCTCGAAGCCATCCGCGTGACCGGCCTCGGCCAAAAGCGCCTTGGCCGCCTCGACGTCGTAGGCGTAGCCCTCGTAGCCTTCGGTGTAGCCCGGCATCGAGGGCGGCAGCGGCTGCGTCGCGGGCACGGCGCGGCCATTGATGATCTGGGTGATCCGCTCCTTGTTGATCGCCATGTTGACGGCTTGGCGCACTTTCACGTCGTCGAAGGGCGCGATCTTGGTGTTGAGCGTGATATAGCCGGTGTGCAGCTGCCCGCCCTCGACCACGCGCTCGGCCTGCGCGGGATCGCTCATCACCTCGACGAACTTGGCGGGCGGGATGCCGTCCCCGGGCACATCGACCTCGCCGTTCTGAAGCCGAAGCAGCGCCACGATCGGTTCCTGACCCACCTCGAAGGTGATCTGGTCGAGATAGGGGATGCCTTCGCGCCAATAGTCGGGGTTCTTCTCGAACACGAGCCGCTGACCGATGGTCCAGTCGCCCAAGCGGAAGGCGCCGGTGCCCACAGGCTCCTTGCCGAAGTCGCCGCCCGCGGCCTCCACGGCTTCCTGCGGCACGACGCTTGCGAAGTTGAGCGCCATCACGTGCAGGAAGGTGGCGTCGGGACGCGACAAGGTGATCTCGACTGTCGCCTCGTCGATCACCTTCACACCCGACAGCCCCTCGGCCTCGCCCGAGGCGGCGGCGTCATAGCCCGCGATCGCCCCGAAGAAGCCCGCGCCGGGCGACTGCGTCTCGGGCTTTGTCACGCGGTCGAGCGAGTATTTCACATCCTCGGCCGTCATCTCGCGACCGTTGTGGAACACGACACCGGGGCGCAGCTGGAAGGTGTAGGTCAGCCCGTCGTCCGAGATCTCGTAGCTTTCGGCTAGACCGGGGCGCAGGTCGGTGGTGCCGGGGACATAGTCCATCAGCCCGTCGAAGATCGACTTGATCATCGACCAGTTCTGCCAGTCGTAGCCGATGGCCGGGTCGAGCGTGGCGACGTCGTCCTTGTAGGTGATGGTGATCGCGCCGCCGGGCGTGGCGGCCGGGTCGGGCTGGTAGTCCTGCGCCAGCGCGGGCACGGCAAGGGCCGCGATCAGCGCGGTCGAGGCGAGAAGCGTCTTCATGTTCACTCTCCTGTCGGGTCTTTTCTTGGTTGGTCGTGCGGGGGTCTCAGCGCAGCTTGATGCGCGGATCGATGAGCGGGGTGACCAGATCGGCCAGAAGGTTGCCGAGGACGATGGCGCAGGCTGAGACCAGCGTGACGCCCATGATGATCGGGATGTCGACGCGCTGGATCGCCTGCCACGCCAACTGGCCGATGCCGGGCCAGCCGAACACGCTCTCGACCACGACGATGCCACCCATGAAGATGCCGATGTCGATGCCGATCATCGCGATCACCGGCAGGATCGCGTTGGGCAGCGCGTGGCGCAGGATCACCTGCCTACGGGCAAGGCCCTTGGCCCGCGCGGTGCGGATGTAGTCGGCGCGCAGCACGTCGACCATCGAGGAACGCATCATCCGGCTGTACCAGCCCGAGCCCATGATCCCGAGCGTCACAGAGGGCAGCACCAGATGCGCCGCCGTGCCGTAGCCGCCGATCGGAAACCAGCCGAGCTGCACCGCGAAGACGTAAAGCAGCAGCAGGCCTACCACGAACTGCGGCGCCGAGACGCCGACAAAGCTCGCGATCATCAGGCTCTGGTCGGTCGCGGTCCCGCGCCGGAGCGCCGCGACGATGCCCATGGTGAGCCCCAACACCAGCTCGCAGCCGATGGCACCCGCCATCAGCAGGAGCGAGGCCGGAAGCCGCGCCGCGATCAGCGTGCCCACGTCGGTGCGCTGCAGGTAGCTGCGACCCAGATCGCCCTGCACGAGGCCGGTGAGATAGCGCCAGTATTGCACCAAGAGCGGCTGATCGAGACCGAGCTGCTGGCGGATGTTTTCGACCGTCTGCGCCGTGGCCGAGCGACCGGCGATCTGGCGCACGGGATCGGCGGGCAGCGCGTAGAGCAAGAAGAAGGTGATGAACGACACTCCGAGCAGGATCAGCACCGAGACGATCAGACGGCGGACGATATAGGCGGCCATCAGTCGCGCCCCCTTTGCGTCGGGTCGAGCACGTCGCGCAGCGCGTCGCCCAAGAGGTTGAACGACAGCGCAAGGATCAGGATCGCGGCGCCGGGGAAGAACACGAGCCAAGGGGCGGCCTGAAAATAGGTCTGGTTCTCGAAGATGATGTTGCCCCAAGACGGCGTCGGCGGCTGCACCCCGATGCCGAGAAAGCTTAGCGTCGCCTCGAGGAGCACCGTGGTCGAGATGCCCAGCGTGCCCCAGACGATGATGGTCGGCACCAGATGCGGCAGGATGTGGCGCAGCAGGATCCGCGCATGCCCCGCGCCCAGCGTCTTTTCGGCGGCGATGAACTCGCGCTCGGACAGCGACGTGGTTTCGGTATAGAGCACCCGCGCCGTCTGGACCCAGTTCACGATGGCGATGACCATGGCGACGATCCACAGCGAGGGCTGGAAGATCGCGGCGAGGCAAATCGCCAGCAACAGCGCCGGGAAGGCCATCATCAGATCGGTAAAGCGCATCAGCACCGCGCCGTAGAAGCCGCGAAAATACCCCGCCGTCACGCCGATCACCGTGCCGATCACCAGTGCGATGCCATTGGCAACCACGCCGATGATCAGCGAGGTGCGCGCACCATAGAGGATGCGGGTGAGCAGATCGCGGCCCAGAAGATCGGTGCCGAGGGCGAAGTCGGCGTTGGGCGGCAAGGGTGCGCCGGTGATCGTCAGCCCGTCGAACATCTGGTCGTTCGGATCGTAGGGCGTGAGCCATGGCGCGAAGATCGCCCCCGCCACAGTCGCCACGATGAGCGCCAGCCCGAACAGCGCCAGCTTGCGCCGCAACAGCCGCGCCAAGGCGCCTTTCGGCGCGGGACGTGCCATCGGCAACGGCGCACCGGCGGGCTGGGATCCGGTGGTGTCAGACATCGTGTCCCTTTCTCGCCGCCTGCGGGGCGGTCTTGTCGTCGGGCTCGGCGCAGATCCGCCGCGCCGCCTGCTCGATGGTGTCCTGCCAGGCCATCGCCATGGCGCGCAGCTGCGCATAGGCCTCGGCCTCGGAGCGGCCGCGCGCCATCAGCACCAGCACTGCGCGCACCACCGTCTGCCGCTCGGCCAGCCGCGCGCGCAGCGCCGCAATCTCGTCGGCGGCGGCGCGGCGCGTCTCGAAGCCCTGCCGCGCGATCAGCAGCGCCGAATAAACGCCGCCTGTGCCAATGGGCTTGAGCAGATGCGCATCCGCCCCCTGCCCCAACGCCCATTCGATCCGCCCCGGCGCCTCCGAGCCGATCAGCGCGATCATCGGCATCGGCGCCTCTCCGGGGGACCATGGAAACATCGCGTCGTGGCACTGGTCGGCATCGAAGAACACGAAGTCGGCGGCCAACGCGTCCGGTCCCAGATCGGGCCAGACCGGCTCGGCCCGCAAGCCGATCGCCGCGAGCTGACGGCTCAGCGCCTGCACCGTGGCGTGCGGGCGGTGCAGCACCAGCGCGGTCGCGCCGCCAAGCTCGGGCGTGGCCAAACGACGGCTCATGGCACGAGCTTCAGCATGGGGCGCGTGGCGCCGGGCCAACGTTCACGCCGCGCCAGATAGGGATCGGCCTCGACCGCCCCTTCGCTGTGCATCACCCGAAACTGCCCCTCCTCGACCCGCGCGATAAGCACCGGCAAGGCCATATGATGTGTTTCGGGGTCGATGCCATGCGCACGAAGCCCCTCCGGGAACCCCGACCTCGCCGCTTCGATCCGGGCCAGCGTGGTCACTGCGACATAGGCGGCGGCGGCATAGGACGAGACCGGCCGCCGTCGTCCAACCGGTTTCCAGAGCGTCGATCCCGCGAAATGCGGCCCCGCCGACACCGCGCCTTCGGCTGCGGCACCGAGCGCCGGGGTTTCGCATTCGGTCAGGTTGCACGACAGCACCGGGCAAAGCCCTTCGGCAAAGGCGGGATCGGTTTCGCGCAACTCGCGCAACGCCCGAAGGAAGGCATGGGACGAGTTGCCGATCAGGTTGTTGAGGATGAAATCCGGCTCGGTGGCACGGATCTCCTCGATCAGACGTCCCACGTCGGTATCGCCCAACGGCAGGTAGCGCTCGCCTGTCACGTCGCCGCCGCTGCTGCCGATCACCTCGCGCGCGACCCGGTTCATCTCCCAGCCCCAGATGTAGTTGGACCCGACGAGAAAGCCCCGCTTGCCATAGCGCGGGAAGGTCCAGTGCAGCAGCGGCAGCAGGTGCTGGTTGGGGCAGGCATGGGTGTAGATGACGCGGTCGGAGGCCTCGAACCCCTCGTAGGGACAAGCGTACCAGAGCATCCCGCCAACCTTTTCGAGCGCCGGGATCACTTCCTTGCGGCTCGAAGAGGTGATGCAGCCCACGACATGGTGCAGGTCGCCCTCTGCAAGCATTTCGGCGCAAAGCGGGCCATAGAGATCGAGATTGCCCGCCGGGTCACGCTCGACCACCTCGATGGTGATGCCCTGCCCCGGATCGGCGTTGATGTCCGCTACCGCCGCCAGTGCACCGTCGCGGCAGGCCGCCGACATCGCCGCGTATTCGCCGCTTCGAGAATAGAGCAGTCCGATCCTGAGTTTGCGATCCACGGGTGCTCCCCCCAAAAAAGAAAAGCCCGCTCGAAGACGCGATGATGCGCAACGAAGCGGGCTCGAATGCCGTCCGGCTCGGGGCCGGTATGTCGCGACAAATCTGCGCCGGTTCACGCCGAGCCGTCAAGCGCGGCGTCGAAGAAATTGCGCGCAGGGGCCCTCGTTCGATGTTTGCTGCAAAATCGCGCGCCAATCGCACATGAAAGGCAAAGACGCCGCGTATGATGGTCGGAACCAATCCCAGATCGGAGCCGATCCCCGGCTCCTCTTATCCGAAACCGCCCTGCCCCATGGCTGTCGTAGAGGGCCATTCTTGACGTTGAAGCAGCCTGCAGCAGCGGCGCGCGAAGGGCGCTGCGAGCTCTTTGCCATGCCGCTGGAAAATTTCTCAAAATTCGGCTATGGTCGCTGAAACCTGCAAGATTGCCACCCGGCTGGCCTGCGGTCTGCAAGCCTGTCACGTGGCGAAGGGCATCGCCATGATCGTTGCGGCTAGTTTGGTTCTGATTGTTCTGTTTTCCGTCGTATTCCACATGGTCAGCCCATGGTGGTGGACGCCCATCGCCTCGAACTGGGGCTATATCGACACCACCCTCGTCGTCACCTTCTGGATCACCGGCACGGTCTTTGCCGCCGTGGTTCTGTTCATGGCGTGGTGCGTGTTTCGCTATCGCCACAAGCCTGGCCGCGTCGCCGCCTACGAGCCCGAGAGCAAGCGGCTAGAGATCTGGCTCACCGTCATCACCGCAATCGGTGTGGCGGCGATGCTGGCGCCGGGACTGGTGGTCTGGAAGCGTTTCATCACCGTCCCCGACGAGGCGACCGAGATCGAGGTCGTGGCCCAGCAGTGGTTCTGGAGCTACCGGTTGCCGGGCGAAGACGGCACGCTCGGGACATCTGGGGTCAACTGGATTTCCCCAGACAACCCGCTCGGCATCAGCCCTCACGACCGCTTCGGCGCCGACGACGTGGTTATCGACGGCGGCGACCTGCACTTGCCGATCGGCAAGCCGGTCAAGGTGCTGCTGCGCTCGGTCGACGTGCTGCATGATTTCTACGTGCCCGAGTTCCGCGCCAAGATGGACATGGTGCCCGGCATGGTCACCTATTTTTGGTTTACCCCCACCCGTACCGGCGAATTCGAAGTGCTCTGCGCCGAGCTCTGCGGCACCGGGCACGGCTACATGCGCGGCTACGTGCTGATCGACGACGAGGTCGATTACGAGGCCTGGCTCGGTGATCAGATCACCTTCGCGGGGCTGCCTGCGGATGGTGGCGTGAAACTCGCGGGAGCATCGGAGCCAAGTGGAGGAAGCGATCCATGAGCAGCGTCAGCGAAGACCCCGACACGGGCATCCCCCCCGCCGAAGTGCCCGACCTGCCGCCGCCGCACGCCCATGGCTGGTGGTCACGCTGGGTGTTTTCGCAAGACGCCAAATATATCGCGCTGCAATACTCCGGCACCGCCATCGCCATCGGCCTCGTCGCACTGGTGCTGTCTTGGCTAATCCGGATGCAGCTCGGATTTCCGGGGGTGTTCGACTTCATCTCGGCCGAGGCCTATTACCAGTTCATCACCATGCACGGCATGATCATGGTGGTCTATCTGCTCACCGCGATCTTTCTGGGCGGCTTCGGCAACTACTTGATCCCGTTGATGGTCGGCGCGCGGGACATGGTGTTTCCCTTCGTCAACATGCTGAGCTTCTGGATGTATTTCGTGGCCGTCGTGGTGCTCGTGGCGAGCTTCTTCGCGCCGGGCGGACCCACGGGGGCGGGATGGACGCTGTATCCGCCGCAGGCGATCCTGTCGGGCACGCCGGGCGGTACGCAATGGGGCATCGTGTTGATGCTCGTGTCGCTGATCCTGTTCATCATCGGCTTTACCATGGGCGGGCTGAACTACGCCGTCACCGTGTTGCAGGGCCGCACGCGTGGCATGACGCTCATGCGGATGCCGCTCACCATCTGGGGCATTTTCACCGCCACGGTGATGGCGCTGCTGGCTTTCCCGGCGCTCTTCGTGGCAAGCGTGATGATGCTCTTCGACCGATTGCTTGGCACCTCGTTCTTCATGCCGGCGCTGGTCGAGATGGGCGAACAGCTGAGCTACGGCGGTGGCTCGCCGATCGTGTTCCAGCACCTGTTCTGGTTCTTCGGCCACCCTGAGGTCTACATCGTGGCGCTGCCAGCTTTCGGCATCGTGTCGGACCTGATCGCGGTGCACGCGCGCAAGAACATCTTCGGCTACCGGATGATGGTCTGGGCCATCGTCATCATCGGCGCTCTGTCGTTCATCGTCTGGGCGCACCATATGTACGTCTCGGGCATGCATCCCTATTTCGGCTTCTTCTTCGCCACCACGACGCTGATCATCGCGGTGCCCACGGCGCTCAAGGTCTACAACTGGGTGCTGACCCTCTATCGCGGCGACATCCACCTGACATTGCCAATGCTCTTCGCGCTGGGATTTATCGTCACCTTCCTCAACGGCGGACTCACGGGGCTCTTTCTTGGCAACGTGGTGGTCGACGTGCCGCTGTCGGACACGATGTTCGTGGTGGCGCATTTCCATATGGTCATGGGCGTGGCGCCGATCATGGTGATCTACGGCGCGATCTATCACTGGTTCCCGCTGATTTCGGGACGGTTCTTGTCAAAGCGTCTCGGATTGATCCATTTCTGGGTCACCTTTATCGGCGCCTACGCGATCTTCTTCCCGATGCATTACGTGGGCCTCGTTGGCGTGCCGCGCCGCTATCCCGACATCTCGGCAAGCTTCGTGCCCGAAAGCGTCGCCACGCTCAACGCCTTCATCTCCGTCGCCGCATTGACCGTCGGCGCGGCGCAGATGCTGTTTCTGTTCAATGTCGCGTGGAGCCTGCGCTTTGGACGCAAGTCCGGCCTCAACCCGTGGCGCGCGGCCTCGCTCGAATGGCAAACGCCAGAGGCCCCGCCGCGTCACGGCAACTGGAGCGAGACGCTGCCGGTGGTCTACCGCTGGGCCTATGACTACAGCGTACCGGGGGCCGCGCGCGACTATGTCGCCCAAAACGATCCCGGCCCCGCCGCCGCATGGAGCCATACGCCATGAGCATCGTGCTCGCCTTTATCGCCGGGGTCGCGGTGATCGCGGGCTGGTGGCTGTCTCGGCAGGGCCTTGGCGACAAACCGTGGTTGGAAACGGGGGCCGTGACCGCCGTGCCCTCGCCCGGCGGTCTGCCCGTGGGCAAAATGGGGCTCGGCGTGTTTCTGGGCGTGGTGGGCGTGCTATTCGCGCTGACCGGCAGCGCGGTCGTGATGCGCATGGGCTTCGCCGACTGGTTCGAACTGCGGCTGCCGCGCGTGGTCTGGGCCAGTACGGCGCTCCTGATGCTGAGCAGCGTCGCGCTGCACATCGCGCAGCGCGCGGCGCGAAGCGGCGACGAGCGCCTGCTCCGCCTCACCGTGGCGGTGGGCGGCCTCACGGCAGCGGGCTTTCTCGCAGGTCAGCTCGCGGCATGGTCGGCGCTGGCGCAAAGCGGCCAGACCCTCGCCTCTAATCCGGGCGTGAGCTTCTTCTACCTGATCGCGGGGTTGCACGGGCTGCACATCATCGGCGGTCTGGTGGCGCTGGGGCGCGTTGGCCTGCGGCTGCGTGAGCGGGCCGTCCCGGACCAGACGACGCGCAGCGTTACGCTTTGCGCGATCTACTGGCACGCGCTGCTGGTCGTCTGGGTTGCAATGCTGACGCTGCTGATGGGCTGGGCGAGCGACGTGGTGTCGCTGTGCCGGGCGATCCTGACATGAGGAGGCTGCCATGACCGACGCGACCGCCCCCCACACACCGGCCCGCCCGGACGGGCTCGAAGGGGTCGCCGCGGACTGGGCCTCGGACCAAAGGGCGTTCAAAACCGCCTCCTGGGGCAAGGCGATGATGTGGATCTTCCTGCTCAGTGACACCTTCGTCTTCGCGATTTTCCTGATCTCCTACATGTCGGCCCGCAGTTCGACCGAGACCGAGTGGCCCAACGCCAGCGAGGTCTTCGCGCTGCATGTCGGGCATACGGAGCTGCCGCTCTTGCTCATCGCGATCATGACCTTCGTGCTGATCACCTCGTCAGGGACCATGGCGATGGCGGTGAATTTCGCCTATGCGCGCAACGCCAGACGCACCGCGCAGCTGATGTTCGCGACCGCCGCACTTGGCATCTGCTTCGTCGGCATGCAGGCCTTTGAGTGGTCTAAGCTGATCTCCGAGGGCGTGCGCCCTTGGGGCAACCCCTGGGGCGCCGAGCAGTTCGGCGCCAGCTTCTTCATGATTACCGGCTTTCACGGCACCCATGTCAGCTTCGGGGTGCTGTTCCTGCTGATCGTCGCCAACAAAGTCCGCAAGGGCGAATTCGACAGCGGCCGGCGGACCTGGCTCTGCCGAGAGAAAGGCGATTACGAGGCGGTCGAGATCATGGGGCTCTACTGGCACTTCGTCGACCTCGTCTGGGTCTTCATCTTCGCGTTCTTCTACCTGTGGTGAGGGAAACATGACGCATGCCGTAGCCTCCGACGCCACCCGTTCTCCGGCCCCGGCCCAAGAGCATCAGGCCCACCCGATCCGGCTCTATGTCATCTGCTGGTGCCTGCTCTTCGTGCTCAGCGCGGCCTCTTACATGGTCGATTACGCGCAGCTTCAGGGGCTGCTGCGCTGGGGCCTGATCCTGCTGTTCATGACCCTCAAGGCCGGGCTGATCGTCGCGGTGTTCATGCATATGGCGTGGGAGCGTCTGGCGCTGGTTTACGCCGTCCTGCTGCCGCCGCTGGCGGCGCTGGTCTTCATGGGGATCATGGTGGCGGAATCCGGCTATACCCTGCAATCGCGCGAAGACCATTTCTCGACCGAATGAGGCCGCGTCCGGTCAGGCTGCGGTCCACGGGGGCGGCTCGGAAGGCAACCCGAGGCTGCGCGACTGCGCTCGAAATCGACGCCGGATGCCCCCGAATTTGTCGCCGGATGTATCCGTTTGATCGGCTGCGACAACCGGCGACAAAGCCCGCGTGGCGCGGGGGTGTGATGGCTGTCACGAAGGCCCAAGTGATCGACAGGGCGCCGATGCCGGTGCCACGTCACTCAGAACAAAGGGCTGAACCCATGAAAACGACCAAGCTGATCCCGACCGCCTTCCTCGTCACCGCACTGCTCGGCGCCGGCGCCGCCGTCGCCACCGCGCAAAGCACCGCGCCGGCGCCTGAGGCCGCCACCACCCAGCAGGCCGCACCCGAGCGCGCCCCCGAGCAGGAACGCGGCGGCTTCATGCAGCGGATGCGCGGCGGTCACGATGGCGAGCGCGGCGGCAAGCATGGCGGCAAGGGTGGCCACGGTGAGCGCGGCGGGCGTCACGGTGGCGGCATGATGATGCAGCAGATCCTGACGCAGGCCGACACCGACGGCGACGGCAGCCTGACGCAGGCCGAGATCGACGCCTTCCGCACCGCGAAGGTGAGCGGCGCCGACACCGATGCCGACGGCGCGCTGTCGATCGAGGAGTTCGAGACGCTCCACGCCGAATTCACCCGCGACCGCATGGTCGACGCGTTCCAGGAACTCGACGCCGATGGTGACGGCGTGATCTCGGCCGAGGAACTCGACGCCCGCGTCGGCGGCCTCGTCGAGCGGATGGACCGCGACGGCGACGGCGCGCTCACCCCGGCCGACCGCGGCCGCCGCTGATCCAGGCAGCGGGGGGCACGCCCCCCGCATGCCGGCTGTCGGCGCGGCGACCCCCTCCCCGGTCGTCGCGCCGCTGGCAACACTCTGGCGTCAGGTCATCAGGACGCCGGATAGGCCGCATCGACGCTCGGCGCGCGGCATGCCGTGCCATCCGGCCAGAGGTAGATGTGTAGATGCAGGCACGCACCGGTGCGGTGCTACCGGACCGGGGCCGGGCCGGTGTAGAGCCGATGGTGTGCCAACATCTCCTTGGAGACTGGCGCGGATGTGGTCTATGCCACCAAGCACCTGCGTCGGCGCCAATGGCCGCACCTTTCGCGATCAGGCTCGCACGCCATACAGACCATCGGGAGACTTCGCAGACGATGAGCCGCTTCCTGTCCTTCCTGCTCAGACGGCACCCTATTGCCTCTGGGCTTCTGGTCCTCGCGGTGGCGGTGCTCGTGGTCTTCGCATGGCAGTTCGCGGCTCAGGCGATCTACTTCAATGACCCCACACACCAGAATCCGGCGCTCGAGCTGTGGATGTCGCCGCGCTATGTTGGCCGGTCGTGGGACCTGCCTCCGCCGGTGGTCTTCGACATCATGCGGATGGACCATGATGCGCCACCGCATGACGGCCCACGTACCCTGACCGAGGTTCTGTCGCGCACCGGGCTAACGCTCGAGGAACTGCAGGCGCGGGTCGAATCTGCCAAGACCGCGCTGGAGGCCCGCCGCCGATGACCGAAACGCTGCTCGCCCTCGTGCCCACCTATGGCGTGTGGCTGATCATGGCCTCGGTGACGCTGTCGTGTCTGGCGCTGCCGATCCCGTCGTCGATGCTGGTAATGGCGGGGGGCGGATTTGCGGCGGCGGGCGATCTCTCCTACTGGCAGCTCGTCGTAGCGGCGGCGGCGGGTTTCATGCTAGGTGACCAGATCGCCTATCACCTCGCCCGCGCGGGCGGCGCGCCGCTGATCGCACGGCTACAGCGGCGACCCAAGCCCGCGGGTGTTCTCGACGCGGCCCAAGGCATGATTGATCGGCGCGGGCTGGCAGCGGTGTTTCTGAGCCGCACGGTACTGAGCCCGGTCGGCCCTTATGTGGGCTTTCTCTCAGGAGCGCTGCGGCTCGACTGGCTGCGGTTCAGCGGCGCGGCGACGGCGGGGGCGGTGGTTTGGAGTCTGGGCTACAGCTCTCTCGGCTTTGGCTTTGCCAGTCGCATTCCCGAGATCGCCACGATGATCGCCAATTCGGTCGGCGTCGTGCTGGCCGGGGCGGTCGTCATCGGGATCTGGATCTGGCTCTGGCACAGCTGGAAGGCATCGCAGGCCACAACGACCTGACGCCCCTGACGCTGGCCCGCGATGGATCACTGTTCAGAGCGTCGCGTTGGTTAGACAGAGCTGAGCAGAATGCTGGTCTCGCTGTTGGTGATGCCCTGCACGGCCCGCACCTCACGCAGCACCCGGTCGAAATCGGTCAGGCTCTCCGCCGAAAGCTGCGCCACCAAATCCCATTTCCCGTTGGTCGAATGCAGCTGGCGCAGCTCGGGCAGACCGCGCAGCCTGCGGATCACAGCCGTCGTTGACTGTCCCGACACCTCGATCATCATGACTGCGTGCACCCCATCGGGTCCGTGGTCCTGCCGGGCGCGCACGGTGAAACCGAGCACCGCGCCATTGTCGAGAAGCCGGTCGAGCCGCGCCTGCACCGTTGCGCGTGACACTTCGAGGATCGTTGCGAGCTTGGAAATCGGCGCGCGCCCGTCCTCGCGCAGGATCGCGATAAGCCGTCGGTCAAGGTCGTCGAAGACATGCATGTCATTCTTGCTCATCGTTACTACGCAATATGCCACATATTGCATCTGCGACATTACAATATCGCAATGTAACGTGCAAATCCGCATGCTTTAGGCTGTCCATGATCCTACCGGCCCAAGGAAAAGCCATGCCGCAGCCCTCGCCCCAGACTCCATGCGCCGTGGTAATGATCCGGCCGCACCGCTTCACGCCGAACGCTCAGACTGCGCTCGACAACAGCTTTCAATCCCCGGCGGCCGCTGCGGAGGCGGACGCAATTGCCCTTCGCGCCCATGCCGAGGTGACCCGCGCGGTGGGCCAGCTGCGACAGGCCGGCATCACCGTGCGCCTGTTCGAGGACGAGACCGCCGACACGCCGGATTCCGTGTTTCCGAACAATTGGTTCTCGACTCATCCCGGGGGCCATGTCGCGGTCTATCCGATGTATGCGCCAAACCGCCGCGCCGAGCGTCGGGCAGACGTGCTCGAGATGTTGAAATCCCACTACCGTGTGCAGGACATCATCGACTATTCGGGGCTGGAACCAGATGGCCTCTTTCTCGAAGGCACAGGCGCCATGGTGCTCGACCATGTCGAGCGCGTCGCCTATGCCGCGCGGTCCCGGCGCACCAGTGAGATCCTGCTCGAACGGTTTTGCACCCATTTCAATTATGAGCCGGTGGTCTTCGATGCGGTCGATGCCGCGGGGGCAGCGATCTACCACACCAATGTCCTGATGTGCATCGGCACCGGCTTTGCGATGATCGGCCTCGACACGATCCGCAATACTGCGCGCCGGGGCGAGATCGCGGGTCGCCTGCGCGCGGGCGAGCGTGATCTGATCGAGCTGACCCATGCCCAAATTGGCGAGTTCGCTGGTAACGCGATCGAACTTGCGGGGCAAAGCGGGCCAGTGCTGGCACTTTCCGCTCGCGCGCTGGCCTCGCTCGATGCCGCGCAGCGCACTCGGCTCGAGCGTCGCGCCGACCTCCTGCCGCTCGACATTCCAACAATCGAGCTGGCTGGCGGCTCGGTTCGCTGCATGCTGGCCGGACTGCATCTCAGCCCGCGCCAGACCCACTGACCTTTCGAAAGGAACACCTCATGTCCGCCCTGCCCTCCGACCTCGCCTATGTGCCCTTCGTTTCGGTGCAGAACATGATGGACCTTGTGCATCATATCGGCATTGAGCGCGTGCTGACCGATCTGGCCGCCGAAATTGAGACCGACTTCAAACGATGGGAGAGCTTCGACAAGACGCCGCGCGTCGCCTCGCATTCTCAGGTGGGCGTGATCGAGCTGATGCCCACCTCCGACGGCGAGATGTATGGCTTCAAATACGTGAACGGCCATCCCGAGAATACGCGCGAAGGGCTGCAGACTGTCACGGCCTTTGGGCTTTTGGCCGATGTGCACACCGGCTACCCCAAGCTTCTGTCGGAAATGACCCTGCTCACGGCGCTGCGCACCGCCGCCACCTCGGCGCTGGTGGCGCGGCATCTCGCGCCCCGCGGTGCGCGGATCATGGCGATGATCGGCAACGGCGCGCAGTCCGAGTTTCAATGCCTCGCCTTCAAGGCCATCTGCGGCATCGACACGGTGCGTCTTTACGACATCGACCCCGCCGCCACCCGCAAAGCAGCGCGCAATCTCGAGTCCTCGGGCCTCACGGTGGTGTCCTGCGCTTCGGGCGAGGAGGCAATCGAAGGCGCGCAGATCATCACCACCTGCACCGCTGACAAGCAGTACGCGACGATCCTGACCGACAACATGGTCGGCAGCGGCGTGCACATCAATGCCATCGGCGGCGACTGCCCTGGCAAGACCGAGCTGCACCGCGACATTCTTCTGCGGTCGCGGATCTTTGTGGAGTATCCTGAACAGACCCGCGTCGAGGGTGAGATACAGCAGCTCGACCCGGATCACGAGGTGACCGAGCTGTGGCAGGTCATGACCGGTCGCGCGCCCGGCCGCACCGATGAGCGGCAGATCACCCTGTTCGACTCAGTGGGCTTCGCCATCGAGGACTTTAGCGCACTGCGTTACGTGCTCAAGGCGATCCAAGGCACGGCCTATTATACCGACCTCGACATGCTCGCCGACCCTGACGATCCGCGCGACCTTTTCGGCATGTTCCACCGCGCGGCCAGCTGACCTTGTAAGCGTCCGCTTTCGGCTGCACCGCCCGGTCCTTCAAATGCGCGGCTCGATCGGCTAGGCCACGGTTCAGGTTCACCTGACAGGAGGCCAGCGCATCATGCTGCCGTGGATTCATCTCGAAACGGCGGTGGCACCGCAGGGGGACACGCTGAGACTTCTGCGTCGGGGCGACGAGTTCTCGATTCGTTTAGGCGATGGAAACGAGTTGATGAGTAGCCGTCTCAGCGGCTCCGAGGAGGCCCTCGCCACCCTCGTCCTCGAGCGTCTGGCCGGCCGGCCCGCGCCGCGTGTGCTGATCGGCGGGCTCGGCATGGGTTTCACCCTGCGCGCAGCACAGGCCGCCGCGCCTCCGGCTGCACGACTGATCGTGTCCGAGATCGTGCCGGAGCTTGCCGACTGGGCCACCCGGCATATGGGATCGGTCTTCAAGGACAGCCTTTCGGACCCACGGGTCGAATTGCGGCTCGGCGATGTCGGGGCGGAGATCCGCGCAGCCGATGGGGTCTACGACGCGATCCTGCTCGACGTTGACAACGGCCCCGATGGGCTGACCCGCGAGGGCAACGGCGCGCTCTATGGCGAGGCGGGCTTGCGGGCAGCGCGGCGGGCGCTGACCCCTCGCGGCATCCTTGCTGTCTGGTCCGCCGCTCAGGACTCGCGCTTTTCCAAACGACTGGGTCACAGCGGCTTTGAGGTGGAGGCGCAGAGCGTGCGCGCCGGTCGCACCAAGCGTGGCGCTCGCCATACCATCTGGCTCGCCACCCGCGCCTAAGACCGAGGTCACCCGCCTGCCCCATTCCTGCGGTCCATAATGATCCGATCGCGGCTGGAACGTGGAAATTGCCAATTGGCAATCGGCGGAAATCAGATTGGGTTCGCCTCGGCAAAACGCCTGAAGAACGCAAGGAACGCGCGATCGGGATCGTCTGCTGGCTCCTTGCCTTTCGCCCATTCCCGCCACTGGCCCTCGATGTTGTAGATGTCATAGCCCGGAAACCGCAGGCGCGCCGTTTCGTAGGTTTCCGTCCGCAGTGCCTCCCCCTTGCGGTCGAGCCACGCTGGCCGCGCCCGGGGTTGGCCCTGACCGCTCGACGACACGGCTCGCGTTGCCTCGGGCGCACTTTCCTCGGCAGAGCGCGCACGACGTCCGGTGCTGGCAAAGCTCAGGGCGCGCTCGGCCTTGCCGGTCGCGTCGCCATCCTTGCGCCACCACTTTAGCTCGACATGGGTCACACTACGCCCGGTCTTGATCGGCAATATCTCGACCATGTAGTCCGACAAGGCGCAGACCTCGGCCACCGCCGGATCGATGGCGCGGAGCCGCAGGTTGGACCATGAGGTCAACTTGCCCCGGGGTACGCCCAACACGCCGCGCAGCCCGTCGAGGGTGAAGGTCTCGGACGACTTCCAACGCAGGTTGCCGCGTTTTTGCACCATCTCATAGAGTGTCAGCGCATATTTCGAGGACAACGCGAACATCACCTCGCGCTGCAACCGCGCAAAGACGGTGGAATTGCCGATCACCTTGCGCAGCCGTGCCGGGATCTCATACTCGAACAACCCGTCACCGCGCGCCATTTCGACGTTGCCGCCGAGAAGCTGCACGCGCTCCACGGCGGGTTTGCCGTCCCACATAACCTCCATCTTGACGATCGCGCTCATCAGGCGTTCGATCGACTCTCCGACCCTGTCGTTGGAGTTGTGGTTGCCGCGCAGATCCAGCTTGGAAATGACATGCATCACCGGCTTGTCGATCGCATCCCAGGCGTTCTCGAGAAGTTGGTTGTAGATCCGCCGGTCGGCCAGCGTCAGCGGCGTGACCTCTATGAGGTCCACCAGTTCACCCGGTTTGATCAGGGTGTCGGCACTCGGTCGGGCATCGACGGTCCGGTAGGTTGGTTTGGGCAATTTGACCATGAGGGCGCCAGCTCGGGTTACCTGTTTCGCTTACTTATGTATGCTGTGACGCGTAAGTCAATTGCCCCGTTCGGGATGCCTCAAACCCGATACGTAAGTGTTGAGGCCGCATACGGTGCCGCGCGCGATTCGCAACACCCTGCAAAACAGGGCTTTGCGAAGGGGGGCGATTCTCAAGGCATAGCCCACCCCAAACGTAAGTCTTGGGCCACCCGATACGTAGCGCCAGCCCACCCGATACGTATCGCCAGCCATCCCCAAACGTAGGCCAAACCATCCCAAGACGTAAGCCAAAGGCCCCTCAACGCCCATAGGGGCAGGGATCGAGCCGTCTTGAACAGAGAACCCTAGAATCCAGAACAGGGTTTTTTGGATTCAGTTTTCGGAAGATTGGCGCTTCATGAGCCTGTCAGGCTACAAATTGGGGGCAGGGCAGAGTACTCCGCCGTGAGAGTATCGCACTCCTAGATCAATACCCCCCAAGTGCGGTTTTCGGGACACCTTGGGGTCAGGTTCGGTCTTTCAACGGCATCGCTGCCAATACCGCACTTTACCTCACCGCCCCGACACTGCATTTTCTGGGAAAAATCGGGGGCATTGAGACCGTGGCTGAGCCAGAAACCTATCCCATCGGATTGGACGAAATCGACGCGCTGGCCAACCGGGCCGGACGGGTGATCGAGAAACTGCGGGCGCGGGTGTTTTCCCCCGGCGTCAGCAAAAGCCTCGATCTGCGCTTCAACGTGCGCAGTGCCGCCGAGATGTGCGGCCGCACCGAAAAGGCGCTGCGCGATGCCGAGGCCGACGGGCGTCTGCCCGAGCCAGAGAAGGATCCGGACACGGGGCGGCGCACCGGCTATTCGCTGGCCGAGGTGAATCGGATGCGCGAGGTTTTCGGTACACTGCCGCGCCGCGCCCCCGGCGATCCGGCGACGGTACTCGCCGTGCAGAACTTCAAGGGCGGCGTCGGCAAGTCCACCGTAGTGGTCCACCTCGCGCAATACCTCGCGCTCAAGGGCTACCGCGTCTGCGTCGTCGACTGCGACAGCCAGGCCTCGACCACCAGCGTCTTCGGCCTCAACCCCGACGTCGATGTCGACGAGGAAGAAGACACGCTCTACCCGTTTTTCCGCCACGGTGGCCCGGCGAGCCTTCATTACGCGCTGCGCGCAACCCATTGGCCGGGCATCGCGCTGATCCCCGCCAACCTCGGCCTCTATGACGCGGAGTACGAATTTGCGGCCCGCATGGTGCGCGAACAGGACTTCGTGCTCGACCGGCTGCGCGCGGGCATCGAGTCGATCTCGGACCAGTTCGACGTGATCCTGCTCGACCCGCCGCCCGCCTTGGGCATGATCTCCCTGTCGGTGCTGCGGGCGGCCAATGCGATCATCGTGCCGGCCCCGCCCAACAACATCGACTTCGGCTCCACTGCGCATTTTCTGCGGATGATGTCCTCGACCTTGGGCGAGCTTGCGCAACATGGCGGCGCGCGGGGGTATCACTTCGTCAAGATCCTGGCGACTAAGATGAACGATCAGAAAAGCGCCCATGTGGCGATCAAGCGAATGATGGACGCGGTCTTCCCGCAAGACATGCTGGGTGCCGTTCTCAAGGACAGCGCCGAGATCGACAACGCCTCGGCCAACCTGATGACGGTCTATGAGCTGACGGGCGCGGCCACGCGCACCGACACCCACAAGCGGTGCCGGGTTTATCTCGACGCCGTCGGCCGCGAGGTCGAAACCGAGATCCGCAAGACTTGGCCCAGCCATCAGGCAGCACTGCGCAAGGAGGGTATCCTGTGAGCAAGAAGCACGACGATATTTTTAACGACGTCCTGAAAGGGCTCGACGAGGCCGAGGGCGCGCCTGAGACCAAGGCGCCGGAGGAGGGCACCGGACGCGCGCAAACGCGGTTTCTCAAGCGCTCTACCGCGATGTCCGAACAGGTCACCGGCGGTCGGCAGGAAAAGGTGCTGCGCCTCGTCGATCCGGCAAGCTGCGTGATGTGGGCAGGGCATAACCGCGCTTATGAGCTGCTGACCCCCGACAACTGCGCCGATCTGATCGAGGGGATGAAGGCGCAAGGCCAGCAGGAGTTTCCCGCCATCGTGCGCCGCTTGCGTCCGGCGGGGCAGGGCGACGGTCCCGAGTTCGAAGTGATCTGCGGAGCGCGGCGGCATTTCTCAGTGAGCTGGTTGCGCGCAAACACCTATCCGCAGTTCCGCTATCTCATCGAAGAGCGCGAGCTGACCGACGAGGAAGCGTTTCGCCTTGCCGACATCGAAAACCGTGACCGAGAGGACATTTCAGATTTCGAGCGAGCCCGCGATTATGCCCGCGCGGTCGAAGCCTACTATGGTGGGCGACAAAACCTGATGGCCGAGCGGCTTCAGGTTTCGCCCGGCTTCCTGTCGCGGTTCTTGCAACTGGCGCGGCTCGAACCCGAGATCGTAGCGGCCTTCGGGTCGATCCGCGACATCAAGGAGGTGCACGCGCGCCAGCTTCGTCCGCTGCTGGCGGAGCCCGATCTTCGGGAGGCAGTTTTGGCCGAAGCACGCGTCATCACTCAGGAAGGCGCGGCGCTGGCCGGTCCCGCCGTGCTGTCGCGACTGCGGGCGGCGGGCAAACCCACGACCCCTCGAAAATCCACGGACGTGGTGATTCCGCACCGCGACGGTGAGGTTCGGATCAAGAAAAAGGGGCAAGGCTACGCGATGGAGTTCCACGGCAGCCTGTCGGACACGGCCCTGCGAGCGGCGCTCGAAAGCTTCCTTCAGTCTCGCAAGACGCGCTGATTGCCAATTGGCAATTTCCCTACGGGGGCCATCCGGCCTCCGCTTGGCAGAGCGAGCGGCTACAATGCAAGCTAGAAGCGGGCGTAGTTAAAAGAGTTGTGGCACGGGCCTTAGCAGCCGTCACGCGCCATCTCTTACAAAATGGGTTCAATTGCGAGCACGCTTTGAACGGTCGGTAAGACGGAACTGGAGCTCCCGCTTCAACGTGCCGCTTCGATCACCTCGGCCAAAACCGAGATGGCCAGAACGCGCGGGTCGCGGGTGCCGGGGATCAGGCCGATGGGGCCACGAATGCGGTCGATGGCGGATTTGGGAAGGCCTCGATCGCGCAAGGCCGCGCAGCGACGGGCATGGGCGGTACGGCTGCCCTGCGCCCCGATCCAAAAGGCATCGCTGTCCAAGGCGGAGGACAGGAGATTCAATTCGCGTTCGTGGTCATGAAAAAACAGGACTACCGCCGAGCGGGGGTCGATATCGTCGGGGGCAAGGTTATCGGCGTGGGTCACCGGATACCCCGCGGCATATGCGAGGGTAGCGAAGCCTTCGGCTTCCGGTCCTTCCCCAAGAACAATCATGCGCGGGTCGGGACGCAGCACCAGCGCGGGCAGGCCGGGCAGGGCAAGCGTGACTTCGCGCCGGGCCTCCATCTGCGCCAACGTCGCGCGCAACGGGGCCGGATTGCGTATCGGCATCAGCGTAACTTCGATGCCGCTGCCGCAAGGCAGACGGATATCGACAAAGGGAGAGCCTTTTCCGTAAAGCAGCGCGCGCTTCTCGCCCGACTCTTCGACTTCCGCTGCGTGCAGAGCGAGATCGCCTTCGATGCAACCGGACGACAGGCTGCCAATAGCATCCCCGTCCACAGGAAATGCCATGAGCGCGCCCAAGGGTCGATAGAACGCGCCGTCGATCCATGTGATCATCGCAATCACACCGCCTGCCGGAGACAGAGCCTCGAGCATCGGGCGCGCCTCGGATGCCGATAGGATCGGCTGTCCGGAGACCGGGGCACGGGTGGGAAACCGGGTGGTCTGGTTCACGGCGAGGCTCCTATCCGGGCAGGGCCGGGCCGAACGCTGGGCGCGGCGACGGGCCGATACCCGCCACCGCGCGGGACTCAGTTGGCGGTTTCGGTCTCGGAGTGTGTCTCCATCTCGTCCGTTTCCGTCGACATGTCGTCAGCGGCCGTGTCCTCGTCGCTCATGGCCTCATCGTCACCCTCCATCTCGCCTTCCGCCTCGAACTCCGGGCTGAAGGTGGCGAGGTAAGCGGTGATGTCGTGGGCGGCCTGCTCGTCGCGGACCTTGTAGGCCATTTTGCTGCGGGCACGCGGATCATCCAGCGCTTCACGCAGGAAACTCGTCGGATCCTGCAGATAGGCCACGGTGTTGTCGATGCCCCAGACCACGGTCTCATAGTCGTCGCCCGTGGGCGCGGCACCGGTCAGGTCGTCGGCGGGGGCAAGCTCACCGTACGCTATAACGGCATCGCTATAGCGAAAATCCTCGACAGCGCCGGGCTGCCGGCCAATGACGCCATGCAGGTTCGGGCCGATCTTGCCGTTGCGACCGGCAAGCACTTCGCCATCGTCATTGGCAACAATGTGGCACGACACACATTGACGCGCGAACTGGGCCTCGCCTTCGGTGGCGTCGCCAGTGATGTCCTGTGCCATGGCCGCGCTTCCCAAAAGGGCCGTGAACGCCGTGAGGGTGAGGGTCTTCATCGGAAATATCCTTTCGAGGTTCGTATCGGCGACGGACGCCGTGTCGCACCGCATCATGCCAGAAAGCCCTGAGATACGAATGTGGTTCCAGAACTACCGCAACGACAAGCACAAATGGTCACAAAATTCGCCGGGGCGGCATGGACATCCGGGCGTGTCGCGCCAGTTAGCTCTCGCAAATCCGTGTGGTCACCGGGATCTTATTTTCCGGTATCCCGCCCGCGGTCTCGGCAGCAAATGGAGGCCAGAATGGTCAAGCTCATGGTCAACGGCGTCGAACGCGCCTTCGATGGCGACGAGGATACGCCGCTCCTGTGGTACCTGCGCGACGAGCTGGGACTGACGGGCACCAAGTTCGGTTGCGGCATCGCCGCTTGCGGGGCTTGCACCGTGCATATCGACGGCGCGCCGTCCTTCGCCTGCATCACGCCGGTGGGCGTGCTCGAAGGGGCCGAGGTCAAGACCATCGAGGGTCTTTCCGAAAAGGGCGACCACCCGGTTCAGGAAGCTTGGCGCGATCTCAACGTAGCGCAGTGCGGCTACTGCCAAGCCGGTCAGATCATGCAGGCGGCCGCGTTGGTCGATCAATATGACACGGTGACCGACGAGGACATCGATGCGGTGATGAGCGCCAACATCTGTCGTTGCGGCACCTACCCGCGCATTCGTGCGGCCATCAAGCAGGCGTCGGGCCAGCAGGCATCGGGAGCCGCTTCGGCCAACCCGGACGCGGACAGCCAGCAAGTGGAGTCGAAGTGATGCGTGACAGCTCGATCACAAACGTCAGCCGCCGCGCGCTTCTGGGCGGCATGAGCGCCGGAGCCTTCGTTCTGGCCGTGGGCCTGCCTCGTCCGGGCCGCGCGCAGGAGGACGAGCCCAAATTCGGCCGCGATGCCATGCCCAACGGCTGGCGCGACGACCCGAATGTCTTCATCGCCATCGCGCCCGACGGCATCGTCACCGTGACATGCCACCGTTCCGAGATGGGGCAGGGCGTGCGCACCTCGATCGCCATGGTCGTGGCCGATGAGCTTGGGGCCGAGTGGGAGAACGTGCGCGTCGATCAGGCGCCGGGTCTCGAAGAGAAATACGGCAACCAGGACACCGACGGCTCGCGCAGCCTGCGGCACTTCTTCATGCCGATGCGCCGCGCCGGTGCCGCCGCGCGGACGATGCTCGAGCAGGCCGCCGCCGATCAGTGGGGCGTCGATGTCTCGGAGGTGAAGGCCGAAGGCCACAAGGTCGGCCATGCCGGCTCGGGCAAGTCGCTGGGCTACGGCGAACTGGCCGCGGCCGCGATGGACCTCGAGGTGCCTGCGCGCGAGAGCCTGACGCTCAAGGATCCGTCCGAATTCCGTTATATCGGCAAGGACACGATCGGTCTTGTCGACAACATGGACATCACCACCGGCAACACGACCTATGGGATCGACGTAAAGCGCGAGGGCATGCTTTATGCCGTGGTCGCGCGCCCGCCGGTCTATGGTGGCCGGGTGGCGAGCTTTGATGACAGCGCGGCGCTGGCCATCGAGGGTGTCGAGAAGGTCGTGAAGATCGACGCGGCCGATTTCCCGACCGGCTTCGCGCCGCTTGGCGGCGTGGCGGTCATCGCCAGGAACACCTACCTTGCGATGAAGGGGCGCGACGCGCTCACCATCGAATGGCAGGACGGGCCGAACGCCGATTACGACAGCGAAGCCTACCGGGCGGAGCTGTCCGAGGCGGCCTCGACCCGCGACGGCAAAGTGATCCGCGACGAAGGCGACTATGACGCGGCCATCGCGTCGGCCGCGACGACGGTGGATGCGGAATACTACATCCCGCATCTGGCACAGGCCCCGATGGAGCCGCCCGCCGCCGTGGTCGAGATCAAGGATGGTCGGGCCGAGGCTTGGGCCTGCGTGCAGGCGCCGCAGGTGACGCGTCTGCGTCTGGCCGAGCGGCTCGGCCTCGAAGAGACCGACGTCACCGTCAACGTGACCCTTTTGGGCGGTGGCTTCGGCCGCAAGTCCAAGCCCGACTTCGTGCTCGAGGCAGGCATCCTGAGCCAAGCCATGGGCGGCACGCCGGTCAAGCTGACATGGACACGCGAAGACGACATCCACCACGGGTTCTATCACACCGTGTCGGTCGAGAAGATGCAGGCCGGCCTCGACGGGGCGGGCAAGCCCACCGCATGGCTGCACCGCACTGCGGCCCCGACCATCGGCTCGATCTTCGCCCCAGATCCCAAACAGAAGCTGCCCTTCGAGCTGGGCATGGGTCTTCTCAACATGCCGCTGGCAATCGAGAATATCCGCGCCGAGAATCCGCAGGCCGCGGCGCATGTGCGCATCGGCTGGTACCGCTCGGTGTCGAACATCCCGCATGCCTTCGCGATCCAGTCCTTCGTGTCCGAGCTTGCCCATGCGGCGGGGCGCGACCCCAAGGATTATCTGCTTGAGGTGATCGGCCCCGCGCGAGAGGTGGATCCGACCAATCAGGGTGATGTCTGGAACTACGGCGAGAACCCCGACAGCTATCCGATCGACACCGGCCGGATGGCGGCGGTGGTCGAGGCAGCGGCGGAAGGCATCGAATGGGGCCGCGAATTGCCTGAAGGGCAGGGTCTGGGCATCGCGGGGCATTATAGCTTCGTGAGCTATGTCGCCGTGGCCGCCGAAGTCGAGGTAGTGGACGGTCAGGTCATTGTACCGCGCGTGTCGATCGCCATCGATTGCGGGGCCAACGTGAACCCCGACCGCATCCGCAGTCAGATGGAGGGCGCGGTGATCATGGGTGTGGGCCAAGCGCTGATGACCGAGGTCACCTTTGCCGAGGGCCGCGCGCAGCAGGGCAACTTCGACACCTATCTGGTGCCGCGCATGGAGACCGCGCCCAAGCGGATCGACGTGCATATCGTAGGCTCGGACGCCGCCTACGACCGCCCGCTCGGCGGTGTCGGGGAGCCTGGCCTGCCGCCGGTCGTTCCGGCCATCACCAACGCGGTCTTCGCGGCTACCGGAAAACGCATCCGGCAGCTTCCGATCGCCGATCAACTGCGCAGCTGAGGGAATGATCGACATGAACAAGACCCGGATCACTGCGGCGGCCATCGCCGCCAGCCTGCTCGCGGGACCCGCGCTGGCGCATGATTGCGCTGGCCGGATCGACGAGTTCGAGCGTCTGCTCGACACTGCCGCCGAGCGGGCGATCTCCGCCTCCTCGGGCGGGCAGGCCGTCGCCGGTGCGCGCGAGGCGCAAGCGGTCGAAGACACCGAACGCTCCGAAGTAGTGCCGGTGCAGGACGAGACCGAAGAGGTCGAAGCCGTCGAAGAGGCGGACGAGGCAGGCAACGGCGGCGAGAAAGTCATCGAAGCCCGCGCCGCGCTGCAGCAGGCGCGCGATCTGGCCGATGAAGGTCAAGACGAGGCCTGTGCGGAGGCCGTCGACGCAGTCTTCCTCACACTGCTCGAAGACTGAGGCATCGTCCGGGCCGGAGTAGCTCCGGCCCGGACGCAGGCTTGTCATAAGCCGCAATCAGGCCACGCGCTGAAGCGGCTATCTTGCTTCGCATTGCGCGCCGGTTATTGCGCTCATGGGCGGGCCATCTTCGGCCAAGCAGCAGCGCGCGAGGTCATTCGCGGGCGATTTTGGCGCTTGAGGATCGGGTTGATGGCCACGGCCTCGTTCAGACACTGCGGATATTGCCCACGTCGAACTATGCACAGACCAAAACGCAGGCTTGTTCGCCAAGGGACGAGGCTTCCACCTTGAAGGCGGCCACGTCCGGCACGAAGGCGGCTCTGCCAAGTGCTGGGTGCCGTCCCCGAGCGCGACTTTATCGCTCTTGGGGACGGACAGCGCTTCCGAAAGGAGCTTCCTAGAAGCCCCATATCCGGCGCTCAATTCGCTCGATCATGGCAGATTGCGCGCGGCCCGACGTCACTCCGCGGCGTCGGCGTAATCGCTCATCGGCGGGCAGGTGC
Source organism: uncultured Limimaricola sp. (assembly GCF_964022235.1). Taxonomy (NCBI): domain Bacteria; kingdom Pseudomonadati; phylum Pseudomonadota; class Alphaproteobacteria; order Rhodobacterales; family Paracoccaceae; genus Limimaricola; species uncultured Limimaricola sp. The sequence goes on from NZ_CAXHZL010000006.1 coordinate 111,127, forward strand.
ATGTGAGGTTACGGTCGCCCCAAGCGTTGTCGACCCGGTTCACCGGCGGCCAGTACTTGTCGACGCGAAACGCGCCCGGCGGAAAGCAGCCCGTCTCTCGCGAATAGGGCCGGTCCCAATCGCGCACGAGATCCTCCATCGTGTGTGGCGCGTGTTTGAGCGGGTTGTCGACCCGGTCAGCCCGGCCCGCCTCGATGTCCGCGATCTCGGCGCGAATGGCGAGCATGGCGTCGCAGAACCGGTCGAGCTCGGCCTTGGTCTCGGACTCGGTCGGCTCGATCATCAGCGTGCCCGCGACCGGCCAGCTCATCGTCGGCGCGTGAAAGCCGCAGTCGACCAGACGCTTGGCGATGTCGTCGACGGTGACGTCGGCGCTGTCGGCAAAGGGGCGGGTGTCGATGATGCATTCATGCGCGACCCGGCCCGTCGGCCCCTTGTAGAGCACGTCGAACGCGCCTTCGAGCCTTCGGGCGATGTAGTTGGCGTTGAGGATCGCCACCCGTGTCGCCTGCGTCAGACCCTCGCCGCCCATCATCAGGCAATAGGCCCAAGAGATCGGCAAGAGAGAGGGCGAGCCGAAGGGCGCCGCCGAGACGGCGCCGGTGCCGTCCACCGGGTCGCCGGGCAGATGCGCGATCAGGTGGTCCTTGACGCCGATCGGTCCCATGCCGGGACCGCCGCCGCCATGCGGGATGCAAAAGGTCTTGTGCAAGTTGAGATGGCTTACGTCACCGCCCAGATCGCCGGGCCGCGACAGGCCGACCATGGCATTCATGTTGGCGCCATCGATATAGACCTGTCCGCCGTGGGCATGCACGATTTCGCAGACCTCGATCACCGTCTCTTCGAACACCCCGTGGGTCGAGGGGTAGGTGATCATGCAGGCGGCGAGGTTCTCCGCGTGCTGCTCGGCCTTGGTGCGAAAATCCGTGAGATCGATATCGCCGTTCGCCGCCGACTTCACCGGCACCACGGTCCAACCAACCATCTGCGCCGTCGCCGGGTTGGTGCCATGGGCGGACATCGGGATGAGACAGATGTTGCGGTGCCCCTGTCCTTGGGCGCGGTGGTGCCCCGCGATGGTCAAAAGACCCGCGTATTCGCCCTGCGCGCCAGAATTGGGCTGCATCGAGATCGCATCATAGCCGGTCACCTCGCAGAGCTTGGCCGAGAGGTCGTCAATCATGTCGATGTAGCCCGCCGCCTGATCGCGCGGCGCATAGGGGTGTAGAAGGGTGAACTCGTCCCAGCTCACCGGCATCATCTCGGCGGCGGAGTTGAGCTTCATCGTGCAAGATCCCAAGGGGATCATCGCCCGGTCGAGGGCGAGGTCGCGATCCGCGAGGCGGCGCATGTAGCGCATCATCTCCGTCTCGGCCCGGTTCATGTGAAAGACCGGATGGGTGAGATAGGCGGAGGTGCGGATCAAATCGTCGGGCAGCAGGTAGCGCGGCGTGCGGTTGTCATCCGTCCGGGCGATCCCGAAGGCGCGCCAGACCGCCTCGATCGTGTCGGGGCGGGTGCGCTCGTCGAGGGTGATGCCGACCCGCGTCGCGCCGACGCGGCGCAGGTTCAGACCCTCGTCCACCGCCGATTTGAGCACCGCCGATTGCAGCGCGCCGACCTCCACCGTGATCGTGTCGAAATAGACTTCGGGGCGGACCTCGAACCCCGCTTCTTCAAGCCCTTGGGCCAGTCGGACCGTTTTACGGTGGATGCGCTGCGCTATGGCCTTGAGACCCTCGGGCCCGTGAAAGACCGCGTAGAAGCCCGCCATCACCGCCAGCAGTGCCTGCGCCGTGCAGACGTTGGAGGTCGCCTTCTCGCGGCGGATGTGCTGCTCGCGGGTCTGCAGCGACAGCCGGTAGGCGCGGTTGCCATGGCTGTCGATAGAGACGCCGACGATGCGGCCGGGCATGGTGCGGGCATGGATCTTTCGCGTCGCCATATAGGCGGCATGCGGCCCGCCGTAGCCCACCGGCACGCCAAAGCGCTGCGTGTTGCCGACGGCGATGTCGGCCCCCATCGCGCCGGGCTCTTTGAGCAGGGTCAGCGACAGGGGATCGGCTGCGATGATGCCGATGGCCTTGTGCTCGCGCAGCTGTGTGATCTGGGGGGTGAAATCGCGCAGCTCGCCATAGGTGCCCGGATACTGGAAAATCGCGCCGAACACGGCTGCGGCGTCTAGCGTTTCGGGATCGCCAACGATGATTTCGATCCCCAGAGGGGCGGCGCGGGTCTGCATCACCGCGATGTTCTGGGGGTGGCAATTCTCGTCGACGAAAAAGGCCCGCGGCCGGGTCTTGGCGATGCGCTGCGCCATGGTCATCGCCTCGGCACAGGCGGTTGCCTCGTCGAGCAGCGAGGCGTTGGCGATCTCGAGCCCGGTCAGGTCCGACACCATGGTCTGGAAATTGAGCAGCGCTTCGAGCCGGCCTTGGCTGATCTCGGGCTGATAGGGCGTATAGGCCGTGTACCACGCTGGGTTCTCGAAGATGTTGCGCTGGATCGCAGGCGGCGTGACCGTGCCGTGATAGCCCTGACCGATGAGCGAGGTCAGCACCTTGTTCTTGGAGGCCGTGACCTTCATCCGGTGCAGCAGCTCGCGCTCCGACAGGGCCTTGCCGAAATCGAGCGGGGCGGCCTGCCGGATCTTGGGCGGCAGCGTGTCGTCGATCAGCGCCTCGAGGCTTTCGGCCCCTACGATCTCCAGCATCTGCGCCATCTCCGCCGGAGAGGGGCCGATGTGACGCCGGTTAGCGAAGTCGTAGGGCAGGTAGTCTGTCGGGGTGAAGGTCATCCGGGGCTCCTAGGATCAGGCGATCACGAGATCAGGGCGGTGTAGGCGGCCTCGTCGAGCAGGCTTTGCATCTGCGACGGATCGGAGGGTTTGATCTTGAAAAACCACCCCGCGCCGGTCGCGTCCTCATTGGCAAGCGCGGGGTTCTCGGCCAGCGCTTCGTTGACCTCGATGATCTCGCCGTCGATCGGTGCGGCGATGTCGGAGGCGGCCTTGACGCTTTCGATCACCACGATCTCGTCGCCCTTGCTCACGGTGGCCCCGACCTCCGGCAGTTCCACGAAGACGATGTCTCCCAGCTGGGTCGTGGCGTGTTCGGTGATGCCCACAACGACATGGTCGTCCTCGGGGCGCAGCCATTCGTGCTCTTCGGTGTACTTCATGTGGGGTCTCCTTGGGGTCAGCGTTTGAATTTCGCAGGTGTGAAGGGCAGCGTCTCGACCGTCAGCGGCAGACGCTTGCCCCTGAGTTCGCCGTAGACGGTGGTGCCCGGCTCGGCGTGGGCACGGGGGACATATCCCATGGCGATGGGGCCGCCGACGGCGGGGCCAAAGCCGCCCGAGGTGATCCGCCCGATCGGGCTCTCCTGATCCGGGTCGGCAAAGAGGCGCACGCCTTCGCGCATCGGCGCGCGGCCCTCGGGGCGCAGGCCGACACGCATGCGCGCGGCCCCTTCGGTCAGCTCATCCAGGATCACCTCGGCTCCCGGAAACCCGCCCGCCCGCGCGCCGCCACTGCGCCGCACCTTTTGGATCGCCCAAGCCAAAGCCGCCTCTGCCGGGGTCGTGTCCTCGTCGATATCATGGCCGTAGAGGCAAAGCCCCGCTTCGAGCCGCAGGCTGTCGCGGGCACCAAGTCCGATGGGGGCCACCTCCTCGTGCTCCAGCAAACGCCGCGCAAGCGCGGTGGCCCGTGCGGCGGGCACCGAGATCTCGAAGCCGTCTTCGCCGGTATAGCCCGAGCGCGAGACCCAAGCCTCGATGCCGTCGAGCGTCAGCGTCGCGACGTCCATGAAGCGCATCTCGGCGGCCTTGGGGTCGAGAGCCGAAAGAACGCGCTCGGCCATGGGCCCCTGCAGGGCGAGAAGAGCGCGATCCGTGATCTCGGTGATCGCGGCCTCGCCCATTCGCGCGCGCATATGCCCAATGTCCTCGGCCTTGCGGGCGGCGTTGACGACGACGAACAGGTGATCGCCCCGATTGGCCAGCATCAGGTCGTCGAGAAGGCCGCCCCTGTCGTTGGTGAGAAAGCCGTAGCGCTGCCGATTGAGCGGCAGGCCCAGGATGTCGACCGGGATCAGGGCCTCGAGGCCTTCGGCCGCCGAGGCGCCATCCGCGCCCCGGACGATCAGCTGCCCCATGTGGCTCACATCGAAGAGCCCAGCCTTTTCGCGGGTGTGCAGGTGCTCGTGCATCACACCCATCGGATAATGCAGGGGCAGGGCAAATCCCGCGAAAGGGCCCATCTTGGCACCCAGTTCGAGGTGCAGATCGTGCAGCGGCGTCTGGTGCAGCTCCGGCATGGCGGCTCTATCCCCTTGGCCGTCGAGATATCGGGATATCCGGCGGCATCACTGAGACGCGAAAGCTCATGCTTCCGCGGGTGATGCCCCCTCTGTCCTTGCGCCTGAGATCGCTATCCCTTCGGCGGGCACGTCTCGCGCGCCACTCTCCAGAGTTTTCGTATCGGCGTCGGTTCGGTGGCCTGAGAGTTTCCGGGGCGGTTGCTCCTTCGGCACCAGCGGACTGGTTCTCCCGACGACGATCTTCCGATCATTTCTGACCGCTCTACCAGAGTCCGGCAAGAGATTTGTCGGCGGCCTCGTCGTAGCGGCAAGGGACCGCCCCGGTATGAGGCCGGGGCGGGGCAGGGTCATTCGTAGAGAACGGCTTGGATCTCTTCGTCGTCGATGTTGGACTGGTCGTAGTAGAAAAAGCCCGTGTCGATGATCTCGGGCAGCTCTTCGCCATTGGTGACGGCGACGGCGGCCTTGACCGTCTCATAGCCGATGCCGATCGGGTTCTGGGTGATCGCGCCCGCCATCAGCCCTTCGCGGATCGCGTCGGTCTGGGCCTTGCCGGAATCGTAGCCGATCACGGTCAGCCCCTCGCTTCCCATCTCGCGCACCGCGTTGACCACGCCGATGGCCGAGCCTTCGTTGGTGCCGAACATGCCGTCGAGGTCGGGGTTGGCGGTCAGGATCGCCTTGGCGACCTCGGTGGACTGCAGCTGATCGCCCTGGCCGTATTGGACGGAGACCACCTCGATTTCGGGGTATTCGCTCTCCATCCGGTTCAGAAATCCGTCGCGCCGGTCGATGCCGGTGCGGCTGGTCTGGTCGTGGGCCACGACGGCGACCTTGCCCGCGCCGCCGATCAGCTCTGCCATCTTGTCGGCGGCGAGGGCTGCCGCCGCGACGTTGTCGGTGGTCGCGGTGGTGACGGGGATGTCGCTGTCGACGCCGCTGTCGAAGGCGACGATCGGGATGCCCGCCTCGGAGGCCTGCCGCAAAAGCGGGATCGCGGCCTGGCTGTCGAGGGCGGCGAAACCCACGGCGGCAGGATTGTTGGCCAACGCCGCGGCGAGCATGTCGATCTGGCGATCGACCATCGTCTCGTTGTCGGGTCCCTCGAAGGTGATGCGCACGCCGAACTCCTCGGCGGCCTTGTCGGCACCCGATTTCACGGCCTGCCAGAACTGGTGCTGGAAGCCCTTGGAGATCAGCGGAATGTACATCTCGTCCTGCGCGAAGGCGGCGGGTGCCGCGCCCAGCGTGAGCGTGGCCCCGAGTACGGCGACCAGTGAGCGACGTGACAGCATGTGGTTTCTCCTCCCTTGGATGTTGTGGCGCGCAGGCGTCCTTGCGCGTTTGCGCCGGTCGTTAACTTCAGGCCCTCTTGCGCCGGATCATGTCGGCATAGACGGCGAGAATGATGATCGAGCCGGTGACGACGGTCTGCCACTCCTGCGCGACCGACAGCACGCGCAGCCCGTTGGTGAGCACCGCCATGATCAGCGCCCCGATGAGCGAGCCGATGATCGTGCCGCGTCCGCCCGAAAGCGAGGTGCCACCGATGACGACCGCCGCGATGGCCTCGAGCTCGTAGCCCAAACCCAATGCGGGCTGCGCCGAGTTCAGCCGCGAGGCGATCAGCAGGCCCGCGATGCCGACGATGGCCCCGGACAGCGCGTAGATCGCCATTTTCCAGCGGTCGGTGTTGACACCCGACAGCCGAACCGCTTCCTCGTTCGACCCCAGCGCGAAGCAGTAGCGCCCGAGTACGGTGCGCCCGAGGATGTAGGAGGCGGCTGCGGCGACGAGAAACAGGATCAGCACGCCGTTGGGGATCGGCAGAAAGGGCAGCAGATCGCCGATGATCGAGCCGCGCGAAATCTCGGAAAAGCCGGGTGTGTCGTTGAAGTAGATCGGCCGCGTGCCCGAGATCACGAGGCTGAGACCCTTGAGGATCAGCATCATCCCGAGCGTGGCGATAAAGGGCGGGATCTTCATCTTGGCCACGAAGGTGCCCGAGCAGAGCCCGGCCAGCGCGCCGGTGCCGATCGCCGCGACGACGCCCAGAAGCAGCGGCAGGCCGAGATAGGTCAGCACCACGCCGGTGATCACCGCGCAGAAGGTCATCATCGTACCAACCGACAGATCGATGCCGCCGGTGATGATCACCAGCGTCACCGCCACGGCGAGCACGCCATTGACCGAGGTCGCCTGCAGGATGGCGATCATGTTCGACATCTGCATGAAGTTGGGCGAGGCGATCGAAAAGCCGATCAGCAGCAAGATCAGGCTGGCGAAGGCAAGCAGCTTTTGATGCGCGCCAGTGGCGATGAGCCGGGCAAGCGGCGATTTCGGGGCGTTGGTGGTCGTGGTGGTCATCTCATCCCTCCGCCAGCGCAGACTCGCGCCGTGTCGCCAATTCCATGATCGTCTCTTGAGTGGTCGCGGCCCCGCCCGGCAGGATGCCGGTCAGCCGTCCCTCGCACATCACCGCGATGCGGTGGCTGAGCCGCATCACCTCAGGCAGTTCGGACGAGATCACGATGATCGCCCGGCCCTGCGCCGCGAGATCCTCGAGCAGGGCGTAGATCTCGGATTTCGCGCCCACGTCGATGCCGCGCGTCGGCTCGTCGAAGATCAGGATGTCGCAATCGCGCAGCAGCCACTTGGCGATGACCACCTTTTGCTGGTTGCCCCCCGACAGCAGCCGCACCTCCTGCGTGTCCGAGGGCGTGCGGATGCCGAGGCGCGCGATGTAGTCCTGCGCCGTGCGCTTCATCGCCGCCTCGTCGAGCACGCCCGTGCGGGAGGTGAACCGCGCAAGGCTCGCCATCGCGATGTTGGCGCGCAGCGTCATGTCGGTGGCGAGGCCGAAGTGCTTGCGGTCCTCCGACAGGTAGCCGATGCCCGCGCGCACCGCGTCGTTGGGGCTGCGGATGTCGCAGGGTTTGCCGTCCACGATGATGTCGCCGGCCTCGCGCGGATCGGCGCCAAAGATGATGCGCGCCACCTCGGTGCGACCGGCCCCCATCAACCCGGCAAAACCGAGGATCTCGCCCTTGCGCAGGGAAAAGCTTACGTCGCGCACCTCTCGGCCCCGGGTCAGCCCGCGCACCTCGAGCGCCATCGGCTGATGCGCGGTGTCGGGGATGACTGGCACGGCCTGCGTCACCTCGCGGCCCACCATCATGCGGATGATCTCCGACAGCGGCGTCGAAGCGGCATCGACTGTGTCGATATAGGCGCCGTCGCGCAGGATGGTGACGCGGTCGGCGATGCGCTTGATCTCGTCCATCTTGTGGCTGATGTAGACCACGCCCACGCCGTCGGCCTTGAGCTTGGTGATCACCCTGAACAGCTCGGCAATCTCGGCATCGTTGAGCGCGGCCGTCGGCTCGTCCATGATCAGAACGCGCGGCGCGTAGGACAGCGCCTTGGCGATTTCGATCAATTGCTGCCGCGCGATGGTCTGGTGGCCTACCGGGGCGCGCGGGTCGAGATCGAGGTTGAGCGAGGCAAAGATCTTGGCGGTGCGCCGGTTCAGCTCAGCTTCGTCCAGACGCCCGAAGCGACGGCGCGGCTCGCGGCCGATGAGTACGTTCTGCGCGGCGGTGAGGTCGTTCATCAGGCTGAGTTCCTGATGGATGATGCCGATCCCGAGGGCTTGGGCCGCGCGCGGCCCCTCGGGGGTGACGGGGCGGCCATCGACGAACATCTCGCCGCCGTCGCGCGGATAAATGCCGGACATGATCTTCATCAGGGTCGATTTGCCGGCCCCGTTCTCGCCCATCAGCGCATGAACCTCACCGGGCTTGAGATCGAAGCTCACGTCCCGGAGCGCGTAAACGCCCGGAAACCGCTTCTCGATTCCCCTCATCTCAACCAGATACGTCATGCGAAAGAGCCCTCCCAAACCCGCATCGCCAGCCTGCCTCAGCCCGCCCTCACATCACCGCGCCGATCTGCCACGGCACGAACTCCACGCCGCCAAAGCCCAGCTCCTCGCTCTTGGTGCGCTCGCCCGAGGCCACGCGGATGAACAGCTCGAAGATCTCGCGGCCCTTGTCCTCGATCGACACCCCCTCGGTGACGATGTCGCCGCAGTTGACGTCCATGTCCTCGCGCATCCGCGCATACATCTCGGAGTTGGTGGCGATCTTGATGCCCGGCGTCGGCATGTATCCCGAGACCGAGCCACGCCCGGTTGTAAAGGCGATCAGGTTCGCGCCCGATGCGATCTGGCCGGTGACCGAGCAGGGATCGAAGCCGGGGCTGTCCATGAAGACAAAGCCCGCGCGGTCGATCTTTTCGCCGAAGAGATAGACCTCCGAGAGGGGCGCGCTGCCGCTCTTGGCTACGGCACCGAGCGATTTCTCGAGGATCGTGGTCAGACCGCCGCGCTTGTTGCCGGGAGAGGGGTTGTTGTCCATCTCGCCGCCGTTGCGGGCGCAGTAGTCCTCCCACCAGCGGACCCGGGCGACGAGCTTTTCACCCACCTCCGCCGTGACCGCCCGGCGCGTCAGCAGATGCTCGGCGCCATAGATCTCGGAGGTCTCGCTCAGGATCGTGGTGCCGCCGTGGCGCACCAGGAGGTCCGAGGCGGCCCCCAGCGCGGGGTTGGCGGTGATGCCCGAATAGCCGTCCGAGCCGCCGCATTGCATCCCCACCATGATCTTCGAGACGGGGGCGGGCGCGCGGGTGGCTTGGCTCGCCTGAGCGGCGATGCCGCGCAACTCGCGCAGGCCTTTCTCGATGGTGGCACGGGTGCCGCCCTCGGTCTGGATCGTCATGTAGCGCAGCGCGCCGTCGGCCCGGATCGGGCGACCTTCGACCAGCGAGGAGAGCTGCATTACCTCGCAGCCAAGCCCGATCAACAGGATGCCGCCAAAGTTGGGGTGCCGCGCATAGCCCTTGAGGGTGCGCGCCAGCGTGTCATAGCCCTCGTTCTCGCCCGACATGCCGCAACCGGTACCATGGGTGATCGGCACGATGCCGTCGATGCCCGGAAACGCCTGCAACAGACCCGATTTCTCGGCCGCTTCGGCGATGAATTTGGCCACCGATCCCGAACAGTTCACCGTGGTCAGGATGCCGATGTAATTGCGCGTGCCGACGCTGCCGTCGGCGCGGTGGTAGCCTTGGAACGTCCGCGCCTCGTCGGCGTCGGGCAGGGCGTGGGCCCCGGCAGCGAAAGCGTAGTCCTGCGAGTGCGCCCCCATGCCGAGGTTGTGGCTATGGACATGCGCGCCGGCGGCGATGTTGCAGCTGGCCTGACCGATGGTCTGGCCATAGCGGATCACCTGCCCTCCCGCCGGGATCGGCGCCAACGCCATCTTGTGGCCGCGCGGGATTTCCTCGCGAGTGACAACGTCGCAAACGTCTTCGCCGGGCGGCAGCGCGGCGAGCGCGATGACCACGTTGTCGTGCGGATGCAGCCGAATGTGTCTGACGTTCCGGTACAAGCGCCAGCCCTCCCAAGCCTGCGTCCCCGACGGAAGCCTAGGATTGACTTGCCCGACCTGTCAACTAGCATGTCAGTTGAGGGGGAAGCATGGGTCACGCCAGTCGGAGGATCAGCATCGAAGGCCGCGCGGGCTCGCTGACACAGCGGGTGTTCCAAGCGCTGCGCGAAGGCATTCTCGACCTGTCCTTTCCGCCGGGCACGGTGCTGCGCAAGGGCGTACTGTGCGAGGCCTTGGGCGTATCGCGCTCACCGGTGACCGAAGCGTTGGCCCGACTTTCGGCCGAGGGGCTGGTGGATATCGTGCCGCAATCGGCGACGCGGGTGTCGCGCTTCTCGATGTCGGTGATCCGCGAGGAATCCTTCCTGCGCGAGGCGGTGGAACTGGCCGCCGTCGCCCGCGTCGCCGAGACCCGGAACGCGGCGCAGCTCACGGCACTGTCGCGTAACCTGCGGCTTCAAGCGCTGTTGATCGAGGATGGCGATTACGTCGGACTGTTCGAAGCCGACGAGGCGTTTCATGGGCTGATCCTTGATGCCACCGGGTTTCCACACGTTGCCTCCACGGTGGGGCAGATGTCGCAGCAGCTGCGCCGCGCCCGGATCCTGCTGATGCCGGAGACCGGCCGCCCGGCCGAAACGGTGGCCGAGCACGAGGACATTCTGGCCGCGATCCGCGACCGCGACCCTGTCGCCGCACGCGCCGCGATGGCGCGGCATCTGGGCCAGCTCATTTCGCGTATCGTGCCGCTGGAGCGCGCCCATCCCGATTACTTCCGCGCCCCCTGAGGAGAGATCATGAAGATCACGGATACGGTTTCGCTCAATGACCGCGCTGCCACGCCGATCCTGCTTACGCGGATGGGCTTTGGCGGAGCGCCCTTGGGCAACCTCTACCGGCCCATCGCCGAGGCCGACGCGCAGGCGACGCTGCAGGCGGCGTGGGACGCGGGCATCCGATACTTCGACACCGCGCCGCAATACGGGCTGGGCCGGTCCGAGACCCGCTTTGCCCCGGCGCTCGAACGCTTCGGCCGCGACCGGCTGACGCTCTCGACCAAGATCGGCCGGGTGCTGGTCGATTGTGCACCTGATGAGGTGACGCCAGAGGCCTTTGTCGATGTGCCGCAAAAGCGGATCGTCTTCGATTATACCTATGACGGCGTGATGCGCAGCTTCGACGACAGCCGGGCCCGGCTTGGTGTCGAGCGGGCCGAAATCCTGCTCATCCATGACATCGACGCGGGTACGCATGGGGCCGAGGCCAGCGAGGACAAGCTGCGCGAGCTGTTCTCGGGCGGCGGCTACCGCGCCATGAGCGAGCTTCGCGACGCGGGCCTCGTCGGGGCGATCGGCGCCGGGGTGAACGCCTGGGAGATCTGCGAGCGGCTGCTGGGCGAGGCGGAGTTCGACGCCTTCCTGCTCGCGGGGCGCTACACGCTGCTGGAGCAGCAGGCTCTGGAGAGCTTCCTGCCGCTTTGCGTCGCGCGCGATGTCGGGATCATCCTCGGCGGACCCTACAATTCGGGCATCCTTGCCACCGGCGCGGTACCGGGCGCGCATTACGATTACGCCGCCGCGCCGGCACCGATCATGGAGCAGGTACGACGCATCGAGACCGTCTGCGCGGCGCATGACACGCCGCTTATCGCCGCGGCTTTGCAGTTCCCGCTGGCGCATCCTGCGGTGCGTTGCGTCATTCCCGGCGCTTCGACGCCGGATGAGGTGCGCGCCAATGTCGCGGTGTTCGAAACACCCGTGCCCGCCGCCCTGTGGTCCGACCTGCGCGCCGAGGGTCTGATCCGCCCCGACGCCCCCATCCCAGGAGAGAGCCATGCTGCGTAACCTGCCCCCGATCCTGTCGCCCGACATCCTGTGGAGCCTTCGGGCCATGGGGCATGGCGACGAGATCGTCATCGCCGACGCCAACTTTCCGGCCGAAGGCTTGGGTCCGCGCTGTCACAGGCTCGACGGGATCAGCGCCACCGATCTTCTGGAGGCGGTGCTCACGGTGATGCCGCTGGATGATTTCGTACCCGATCCGGCATTGGTGATGCAGGTGGTGGGCGACGCGCAGGCGGTGCCGGAGGTGGTGACCGCGTTCCAGCGCATTATCGACCGGGTTGCCGATACACCCGCGCCGATCGCCAGCCTCGAGCGGTTCGACTTCTACGCCCGCGCCAAGGGGGCCTTCGCGGTGGTCCAGACCGGCGAGGCGCGGCTCTATGGCAATATCATCGTCAAGAAAGGGGTGATCGCCGGCTGATCTTCGGGTGCGTCCGGCACTCGGGGCGCGGAACCTCTGGGCCGACGGGCCGAACGCGGCTTTGGTTCGGGGCAGGTGCTGGAGGCTTGCGAGGTGCAGGATCTGACATTGCGACAGGTCGAGGGGGTGCGCCGTATCCACTAACGCTGGCCCGTTCTTTGCATCGATTTCAACACTCTCAGAATCAGGAAGATCTGGCGCGGCGCGATCAGTTCGGATCGGGATAATCTGTGGCACCTACGATGCGGCACGCTTGCCAGCGCGCTGTCACTGGTGCTTTTCTTGGCGGTGCTCTTCATTCTCCTTGGCCCAACCCCGATCTGGGACAACAGGCGCGCTCGCAAGGCAAATTCGCACCTCGGCGGCGATGGGATCTGACCCATGCAAGGTAATATATCCATGAACCTCAACACCCTGCGACTGGGACTGATCGGCGACAACATCCACGCCTCGCGCTCACCGCTATTGCATCGCCTCGCGGGTGAGATGCTGGGGAGGCCTACCACTTACGACAGCCTGATCCCCGCCGAGTTGGGGCAGGATTTCCATGAGGTTTTCGCAAACTGCGCGCGCGACTATCGCGGCATCAACGTGACCTATCCCTATAAGGAAGTGGCCGCGCGCAAGGTGGTGGTGGACGACCCGCTGGTGCACGGCATCGGTGCGGTCAACACCGTGCTGTTCGAGCCGGAGGGCCCCAAGGGGCACAACACCGATTATTCGGGATTCCGGGCGGCCTATGCGCGGGTGCGCGGTGACACCTCCCCCGGCACGGTGCTGATGATCGGCACCGGCGGGGTAGGCCGTGCCGTGGCCTTCGGTCTCGCGGGACTGGGGGCCGCCGCCCTGCGAGTGGTTGATCAAGATTGCGCCAAGGCCGAGACGCTGGCAGCCGAGTTGCGCGCCGTTGCCCCCGGGCGAACGGTGGAGGTGTACCGCGATGCGGTTCTGGCGGCACATGACGCGGACGGGCTGATCAACTGCACCCCCGTCGGCATGGAGGGCTATCCCGGCACGCCGTTGCCCCAGACGGCGATGGCTCGGGCCTCGTGGGCCTTCGACGCGGTCTATACCCCCGAGCACACGCAGTTTCTGACCGAAGCCAAAGCCTCGGGGCTGCAGATCATCTCGGGTTGGGAGCTTTACTTCTATCAGGGTGTTCATGCCTCGCGGCTCTTCACCGGTCGCTGTCTTGACGAAGATCTCCTGCGCGCCCGTTTGAGGGAGGACTGAACATACACCGTTCCATCGCCTGCGCTTCCGTGCCCGGCAAACTGCGCGAAAAGCCTGAGGCCGTTGCGGCGGCGGGGCTCGACTGGATCGAAATTTCCGGGCGGGGTTTCATCGCCAAGGCCGGTAGCCCCGCCGAGACCACGGAGCACTGATCGTGATCTTCCAGCCGTTTCGTGATTTCGAGAGCCAACCTGTGCGCGCCGCGCCAAGGCCTTCGACTGGTCCGAGCGCAAGTTCGACCTGATGCAGGGGCTAGGCACCAATCAGATGTTGGTCTGTTCCTTGGGGACGCCGAGGCGGCAGGGGGCATCGACCGCGGCAACCGATGCTCAGGCCAGATCGGCGATTGCCGAGCGCAGGGCCTCAACGGTGCCGCCGTCGCCCATCGCATGGCCCGCGTCGGGCACATCCACAATCCGGGCGCGGCCCCAATCGTGGGCGAGCATATGTGACGTGGCAGGCGGGCACAGCAGGTCGTAGCGCGCCTGCACGATCACGCCGGGAACGTCGCGCAGCCTTCCCACCCGCGACAGCAGCGGCGCATCGAGAAAGCAGTCGTTTCGAAAGTAGTGCGCTTCCATGAAGGGGGTGGCAGGCAGGCCGCGGGCGGGGTCGTCGAGGCTTGCAAGGTCGAGCCGGGTGGCGGTCGGGCGAAGCTGCGACAAGATCCGTTCGGTGTCGTGCCACGCCCAAGCGGCCGCACGGTAGCGCGCGGGGTCGGGATCGAGGATGCGCGCCCAGTAGGCACCCAGAGGATCGGCGTGTTCGGGCGGCATCAGCAGCGACAGGAAGTCGGCCCAAAGGCCGGGGTAAAAGCGCGGCAGCGTGTCGAGAAACACCGTCTCCAGTTCGGCCCGCGTGCCAAGAAACACCGAGCGCAGCACCAGGCCGCGCACTCGGTCCGGGTGCGCCTGCGCATAGGCCAGCGCCAGCGTCGCGCCCCACGATCCGCCCACAACGAGCCAGCGCTCGATGCCGAACCGCACGCGCAGACGCTCGATGTCGGCCACTAGATGCGCGGTGGTGTTGGCCTCGCGACAGCGCCGGGGCCTGGAGCGGCCCGCGCCACGCTGATCGAAGAGCAGCAGGCGGGTATTGGGGCCGAACAGCGCGCGATGCGCGGGTTGGCAGCCGCTGCCCGGGCCGCCGTGCAGGAACACCGCCGGGGGGGAACTTTCGGGGCCGGTCAGTTCCGCATAGACCTCGTGCCCGTCGCTCATCGGCACATGGCCCGCGAAGTCAGGCTCAGCCATCGTCATCGGCCATGACCGGCTCGGCCCCGGAGGTCGTCAAAGGCTCGGGCGTGCCACCGGCGAAGTTGCGATAGGTGAAGCGATCCGACCCACCGCTCGAGTCGCGCAGCGCCGCGGCGAAGATTTCCTCGTGGCGCGGCGACAGCGCGCAGGCCGGATCGGTGGCGCCTGCGTCACCGGTGAGCGCGAAGGCCTGACAACGGCAGCCGCCGTAATCCTCTTCCTTGTGGGCGCAGCCCCGGCAGGGTTCGGGCATCCAAGCGGTCCCGCGATAGAGGTTGAGCGCCTCCGAATGTTCCCAGATCCAAGCGAGCGAGTGGTCGCGCACGCTGTCGAAATCGAGCGCGGTGATCGTTTCGGCGGCGTGGCAGGGCAGCACCTTGCCAGAGGGCGAAATGTTGAAGAACTGCCGCCCCCAGCCGCCCATGCATTTCTTAGGCCGCGCGGCGTAGTAGTCGGGTTCGACATAGTCGATGGCAAGCCGGCCCCCGAGCCGGGTGCGCGCCGCCTCGACCACCGTGCTTGCCTCTTCGATCTGCGCCAGCGTCGGCATCAGGGCGGCGCGATTCTTCAGCGCCCAGCCGTAATATTGCACGTTGGCCACCTCGAGCCGGGCCGCGTCAAGCGAGACCGCCATGTCGATGATCTCGGGCAATTGGTGCAGGTTCTGCCGGTGCATCACCGCATTGACCGTCAGCGGCAGGTCCAGCTCGCGCACCCATGCCGCTGCTTCGAGCTTCCTGGCGTGCCCCTTGCGGTAGCCACCGATGCGGTTGCCAAGCGTTTCCTCGCTCGATTGGAAGCTGATCTGCACGTGGTCGAGACCGGCCTCGGCCAGCGCAGCGAGGCGCGCCTTCGTCAGAGTTACGGCCGAGGTGATGAGATTGGTATAGAGCCCGACCTCGGCAGCGCGAGCGACGAGGTGTTCGAGATCGCGCCGGGCCAGGGGCTCACCGCCCGAGAAATGCACCTGTAGCACGCCAAGGTCCGCCAGCTCTCCCAAGACCCGCAGCCAGTCGTCGCACGACAGCTCGGCGTTGGCGCGCTCCATCTCCACGGGGTTGGAGCAGTAGGGGCATTGCAGCGGGCAACGGTGGGTGATCTCGGCCAGCACCGCCACGGGAATGCCAAAGCCCGCGGTGGCGGCGGGCGACAGCCCACCCATGGTCTGCTCGTCCTTCATGACGCCTCCGCCATATCACGCAAAAACCCCTTGGCCGCGAGGTCGTCCAGCATGGTGCAGATGTCGCTCAGGATCGCGGCCTCCGGCGCGTCGTAGATCCGCGCCAAGGTCGCGGCGATCTCCCCCAGCGTCGCCACCCCGTCGCAGAGCTTGAGCACCTCGACCGCCGTCTCGTCGGGCACCAGCACGCGCTCGGGGGCGAGCAATACCCAGATGCCGCGCGCGCGGTCGAAGCGCAGCTTTACGAAGCGGGGCAGGGCGGGGCGGCTTTGCGCGTGAAGGGAGGCTTGCATCAGGCTCATGCCATGTCCTCCGGGCGGAACGCACCGGGCGGGGGAAAGCCCGAAACATAGGCGTGGTAGAGTGCGTCGAGCTGCACCCAGAGCACGTCTGTCTTGAACACAAGCGCCTCGCAGACGAGCGCGCGCTGCTCAGGCGTACGGGCGTGGGTCTTGACGTAATCGAGCGCGAAGCCTGCGTCGCGCGGGGCCTGGCCCAGACGGCGCTGGAAATAGGTCATGATGCCGGGGTGGATGAAGTCGTAATGCGCCAGCATCCCCGAAATCCGTCGCTCATGCAGGCTCGGCGCGAAAAGCTCGGTCAGCGAGGAGGCGATGGCTTCGAGCGGCGAGCGGGTGCCGACGAAGTTGACATAGGCGTCGACCGCGAACCGGGTTGCGGGCAGGATACCGCGTGCCGATGTCACGTAGCCTTCGTCGAGGCCGAGCCCGGTGGTGAGGACGAGCCAGCGGTCGATGCCGCCTTCGTCGCCGGGCGACCCGTCGTGATCCTCGATCCGGTGCCGCCACTCCATCCGGGTTTCGCGGTCCCGAAACCGTGACAGCACAACCGCGTCCTTGATCGGAATCGAGGACTGGTAATACCAGCGGTTCAGCGCCCAGGCCTGCACCTGACCCCGGTTCAGCCGTCCGCAGTGCAGCATGTCGTGAAACGGATGCAGGTCGTGATAGCGCGCCGCGCCGATGGCGCGCAGCCGCCGCTCCAGCGCCGCCGCGCTTTCCAATGGCTCCTCGGTATAGGCGAACGAGGTGTCAAAGCTCATGTCGGTCATGGGGAGATCTCCTCACCGGCGCGGGGCACCCGCCATCCCGCTGCCTCGGCCTCGGCCCGCTCGGCGCTATCCGGGCGCAGCAGCGGGTTCGAGTTGTTGATGTGCACGAAGAGTTTCTGCGTAATGCCCAGATCCGCGAGGCCCGCAATCGCGCCCTTCGGCCCCGAAACCGAAACATGGCCCATGCGCCGTCCGGTCTTGTGGTGCAGGCCCTGTTCGATCAGCTCATCGTCGCGCCACAGCGTGCCGTCGAACAACACCATCGCCGCGCCGCGCAACCGGTCGCGCAGCGCCGTCGTGATACGCCCGCAGGCAGCGATGACAAAGACCTCCCTGTCGCCTTGCGTGGTGCCGATGCGCAGGCCCAGCGTGTCGCCGGGCCGTTCCTCGCTGGGTTCGGCCCGACCTTCGAGATACCACGCGGGTTTGCCCGGCACCTCGAAGGCCTCAATCACGAGACCGGATGGTCGGCCATCCGGCAGACGCGGCTCGAACGGGGTATCGAGCACGATCTCGCGGCGGGCGACGAGATCGGGGTGCAGCACGCCGAACAGGCTGTTTTCGGCCAACACCCCTAGGACGCGGGCGTGGGCATGGATGGTGAAGGGTGAGCCTTCGCGCAGCGACAACAACCCCGCCACCGCGTCGACCTCACCATTGGTGAGGATGACGCCCGCGATGGGGCTGTCGCGCAGGCGGCCAGCGCGCGGGTGCAGGCAGGGCGTGGCGTTGATCTGCTGGCGGATGTCGGGCGAGGCGTTGATCAAAAACCAATGCGCGCCGTCGGCGCTGACCGCGATCCCGGCCTGCCCCTCGTGGGTTTCGGGCGCGGCGCGCGCGGCGCGGCACCCCTCGCAATTGCAGTTCCACTGCGGGAATCCCCCGCCCGCCGCGCAGCCCAGAACGGTGATCTTCAGCATCATGGTCCTTTCGAAAGGCGCGGCAGGCGGGGTGCGGTCGTCAGGTCCGCTTGGCGCAGGCGTACATGTTGATTTCCATGCCGACTTCGACTTCGACGATTTTGGGGGCTTTCCAGGCCATGCGTCACTCCTAGCGTTGCGATCCACCGGCGAGACCGGCGGCGGGCGGCGATGGCCCGTGACATCGAGCCTAGCAGCGGGGCGAGGGGGCCAGTATTGGCGGAAGGTCGTAGAGACAGCGCGGTCGTGAGCGGGCCGGGCCTCGGGTATCTCTCGAAATTCTTGAAGGACCGTCTCGTGCTGCGTGGTTTCGCGGATCCCTCCGCACGCTATGCTTCGGGTCGAACAACAAGGGGATCTTCGATGGGCGGGTATTTGACGACGCATGTTCTGGACACGGCGAGGGGCTGCCCTGCGGCGGGGCTCGGGGTCGAGCTGGCGCGGATCGAGGGCGAACGCCGCGAGGTGCTGCGTCGCCTCATTACCAATGCCGACGGGCGCACCGACACGCCGATCCTGCCCGAGGCCGAGTTCGCCCCCGGCACCTACGAGCTGGTCTTCGCGGTGGGCGAGTATCTCGACGCCTGCGGTGTCGACAGCGGCAGCCCGCGCTTTCTCGATCTCGTGCCGCTGCGCTTTGGCTTGTCAGAGGCCAAGCATTACCACGTGCCGCTTCTGGTTTCTCCCTTCGGCTATTCGACCTATCGCGGCAGCTAGACCGCCCGTTTCGACCCCTAAAGCCCCCAAGGGGGACAACCGAAGACCCGATGGAGACCGCGATGACCACGCCCAGCTATTTCGCGCCGCAAGGCGGCCACCCTGCCCAGACCGAGCTGATGACCGGACGCGCTGTCTTCACCGAGGCCTATGCGGTGCTTCCCAAAGGCACGATGCGCGACATCACCACCAGCTTCCTGCCGTTTTGGGAGGGCACGCGCCTTTGGGTCATCGCGCGGCCGCTCTCGGGCTTTGCCGAGACCTTCTCGCAATACGTGATGGAGGTGCAGCCCGGCGGCGGATCGGAGCGCGGCGAGACGGCGGCGGGGGTCGAGGGGGTGATCTTCGTGACCGAGGGCGCTCTGGCGCTCGAGATCGGCGGCGTGCGCCATGAGATGGGGGCGGGAGGCTATGCCTACCTGCCCGCCGACATGCATTGGTCGCTGCGCGCCTCGGGCGAAGCACCGGCGCGGTTTCACTGGATCCGCAAGCTCTATGAGCCGGTCCAGGGGCTGGAGCGTCCCGAACCGATCGTGACCTCGGACACGGCCGTGACGCCCACCGAAATGCCGGGGACCGAAGGCCGGTGGGCTACGACGCGCTTCGTCGATCCCGCGGATCTGCGGCATGACATGCATGTCACCATCGTCACCTTCCAACCCGGCGGGCTGATCCCCTTCGAGGAGACGCATGTGATGGAGCACGGGCTTTACGTGCTCGAGGGCAAGGCGGTCTACAAGCTCAACCGCGATTGGGTCGAGGTCGAGGCGGGCGACTTCATGTGGTTGCGCGCCTTCTGCCCGCAGGCCTGCTATGCGGGCGGGCCGGGGCCGTTTCGTTATCTGCTCTACAAGGACGTGAACCGCCACGCCGCCTTTCCGGCGCCGCGCTGAGGCGCGCGGTTCAGCCCGATTGGGAGGCTTCGGCGGAGGCGGCCTCCTGACGGGCCGAGATCTCGCGCCGGATCTCGCGGCGCAGCTCGGCGGCGCGCCAGCGCTTGCGCTGCACCTCATCGTCCGGCTCCAAGGGCGGCACCGGGACCGGGCGGCCCCGTTCGTCGACCGCGACCATGGTAAAGTAGCACGAGTTCGTGTGCCGCCGGGTGCCGCGCCGGATGTTCTCGGCCTCGACCCGGATGCCGATTTCCATCGAGGTGCGGCCCGTGTGGTTCACATGCGACCGGAAGGTTACCAGTTCGCCTACATGGATCGGCTCCTTGAAGGTGACCTGATCGACCGAAAGCGTCACCGCATATTCGCCCGAGTAGCGCGAGGCGCAGGAGAACGCGACGCGGTCGAGCAGCGCCAGCAGCGCCCCGCCGTGCACCTTGCCGCTGAAATTCGCCATGTCCGGCGTCATCAGCACCGTCATCTCCAAGCCGCTGCGATCCATCGTCCGATCTCTCCTCACCGTCTGCCACGGCCCCGATCCGGGGCGGTTCAGCCTAGCCCAGCTGCCGCGCCGCGCCAATCGGCGGCGGCGTGACTTTCGCCTCTGGCACCCATGTTCCCGCGACCGCGCGGCGGCCATGTCGCAATCACGGCGGCGATGCGTCGCATCCGTCCCGTCCCGCGCGCGGGAATCGTGCCAATGCAGGGCATTGCTCCCGCCCAAGGACCGACCCATGACCCGTTTTTCTGCCTTCGCCGTCGTCAAGAACGCGCTCACCGGTCACACCGGCTGGCGCGAGCAATGGCCCGACGCGCAGCCCAAAAAGGAGTACGACGTCATCATCGTCGGCGCGGGCGGGCACGGGCTAGGGGCGGCCTATTATCTGGCCAAGGAGCACGGCATCACCAATGTGGCGGTGATCGACAAGGGCTGGCTCGGGGGTGGCAACACCGGGCGCAATACCACCATCATCCGCTCGAACTACCTCTACGACGAGAGCGCGAAGCTCTATGACCACGCGCTCGATCTCTGGGACGGGCTGTCACAGGATCTGAACTACAACGTCATGTTCTCGCGGCGCGGCGTGATGATGCTGGCGCACAACGTCCACGACGTTCAGAGCTTTCAGCGGCACGTGCATTCCAACCGGCTCAACGGCGTCGACAACCGCTGGCTTTCGCCGCAGGAGGCCAAGGACTTCTGCCCGCCGCTCAATATCTCGCCCGATGCTCGTTACCCGGTGATGGGCGCGGCCTTGCAGATGCGGGCGGGCACGGCGCGGCACGACGCGGTGGCCTGGGGCTATGCGCGGGCGGCGGCGGCGCGGGGCATCGACATCATCCAGAACTGCCCGGTGATCGCGATCCGGCGTGGCCCCGACGGGACGGTGACGGGGGTGGATACCGCCAAGGGCTTCATCGGCGCCAAGAAGGTCGCCGTCTCGGCGGCGGGGCACACGAGCGTGGTGATGCAGAGCGCGGATGTGCGCATGCCGCTCGAAAGCTTCCCGCTGCAGGCGCTGGTCTCCGAGCCGGTCAAGCCAGTGTTTCCCTGCGTGGTGATGTCGAACACGGTGCACGCCTATATCAGCCAGTCCGACAAGGGCGAGCTGGTGATCGGCTCGGGCACGGACCAGTACACCTCGTATAGCCAACGCGGCGGGCTGCCGCTGATCGAGCACACAGTGGCGGCAATCTGCGAGATCTTCCCGATCTTCACCCGGATGCGGATGCTGCGCAAATGGGGCGGCACGGTGGACGTGACGCCCGACCGTTCGGCGATCATCGGCAAGACGCCGGTGCCGAACCTCTTCGTCAACTGCGGCTGGGGCACGGGCGGGTTCAAGGCGACGCCGGGGGCGGCGCATGTGCTGGCGCATACGGTGGCCACCGGCGAGCCGCATCCGCTTAACGCCCCCTTCAGGCTGGAACGGTTCCGCACGGGGCGGCTGATCGACGAGGCGGCGGCCGCCGCCGTCGCGCATTGAGGTGAGAGAATGCTGCTGATCCATTGTCCGTATTGCGACGAAACCCTGCCCGAGCTGGAGTTCGCCTATGCGGGCGAGGCGCATATCGCGCGGCCCGAGGATCCCTCGACCATGTCCGACGAGGAATGGCGCGACTTCCTGTTCATCCGCTCCAACCCCAAGGGGCCGCATTTCGAGCGTTGGCGCCACGTGCATGGCTGCGCGCGCTTCTTCAACGCGGTGCGGGACACGGTGAGCGACCGGTTCCTTCTTACCTACAAGGCGGGCGAGCCGCGCCCCGACCTCTCGACGCTGGAGACCTCCGCATGAGCCACTACCGCTTGCAAGGTAAGGGCCGGGTGAACCACGCCGCCCCGGTCCGCTTCAGCTTCGACGGCAAGCAGTACGACGGTCTGCGCGGGGACACCGTGGCCTCGGCGCTCTTGGCGCGTGGCGTCCACCTGATGGGCCGCTCGTTCAAATACCATCGTCCGCGCGGCCCGGTGACGGCGGACAGCGCCGAGCCCAATGCGCTCATCGGTACCTCGCGTGGAGCGGGCCGTTTCGAGCCCAACACCCGCGCCACGGTGCAGGAGTTGCGCGAGGGGCTGGTGTGCGAGAGCCAGAACCGGCTTGGATCGCTGTCCTTCGACCTTGGTGCGGTGAACGACGTGCTGCACCCGGTGTTCTCGGCGGGGTTCTATTACAAGACCTTCATGTGGCCGCGCAGCTTCTGGGACAAGCTCTACGAGCCGGTCATCCGCCGCGCCGCGGGCTTGGGCAAACCGCCCACCGAGGTCGATCCCGACATCTACGCCTCGCGCTACCTGCACACCGACCTTCTGGTGGTGGGCGCGGGGCCCTCGGGGCTGATGGCGGCGCTGGAGGCGGCGCGGGCGGGCCTGCGGGTGACGCTGGTCGATGAGAATTCGGAATTGGGCGGGGCGCTTCTGTCGGATCCGGGCGTCGAGATCGACGGGCAGCCCGCATGGGACTGGCTCGACGCGGTGCTGGTCGAACTCACCGCCCTGGGCGTGCGGCTGATGAGCAGAACCACGGCGATCGGCTACTACCATCAGAACATGGTGGGGCTGTGCGAGAAGCTCACCGACCATCTTGACGAGATCCCCGCGGATGCCCCGCGCGAGCGGCTGTGGCGGGTGCGGGCGGGCCGGGTGGTGCTGGCGCAGGGCGCATTGGAAAAACCGCTCGTCTTTCACGGCAACGACCGGCCCGGCGTGATGCTTGCGGGATCGGCGCAGAGCTACCTGCACCGCTGGGGCGTGCGGGTGGGCGACCGCGCCGTCGTTGTCACCTCGCATGACAGCGCTTATTTCGCGGCCTTCGACCTCGCCGCCTCGGGCACCACCATCGGCGCCATCGTCGATACCCGGCCCACCCCGCGCGAGGATCTGGCGCGCGAGGCGCGGGTGCGCGGGATCGAGGTTCTGGCGGGCCATACCGTCACCGAGACCCGCGGGCGGCTGCGGATCTCTTCGGTCACGGTGAACCCGGTGCGGGACGGCCGCATCGGCGATCCGCGCATGATCTTCTGCGATTGCCTGCTGATGTCGGGCGGCTGGACGCCCTCGCTGCATCTCTTCTCGCACACCAAGGGCAGCCTGAAGTGGGACGAGCGGAGCGAGACCTTCCTGCCGGACCGGATGACCGAGGACTGCCACATCGCGGGCGCGGGGCGCGGGCTCTGGGGCTTCGAGGCGGCGTTGGCCGATGGCGCAATGGTGGGAGCGCAGGCGGCGCGGGCGCTTGGCAAGGAGACGGAGGCGAGCGCCGTTTCGGTAGCGCATGACCGCCCCGGCACCGGCGAGAGCCACAAGGAGCTGCCGACGAGTCGCAAGTCGTCCCGCGTGCGCGCCTTCATCGATTTCCAGAACGACGTGACCGCCAAGGACATCCGGCTCGCGGTGCGCGAGGGCATGCGCTCGATCGAGCATGTCAAACGCTACACCACCAACGGCATGGCGACCGATCAGGGCAAGATGTCGAACATGAACGGGTTGATGATCGCCGCCGACGCGGTGGGCAAGGCGCCGCCGCAGGTCGGGCTTACCACCTTCCGCCCGCCCTATACGCCGACGACCTTCGGGGCCTTTGCCGGATACCACCGGGGCGCGCAGTTCGAGGTGACGCGGCGCACCCCAATCGATCCTTGGGCCGAAGCGAACGGCGCGGTGTTCGAGCCGGTCTCGCTGTGGCGGCGGGCGTGGTACTTCCCGAAGAGGGGAGAGGACATGGATCAGGCGGTGGCGCGCGAATGCCTCGCCACGCGGGCCTCGGTCGGCATCTTCGACGCCTCGACGCTGGGCAAGATCGAGGTGGCCGGGCCCGATGCGGTCGAGTTCATGAACCGCATCTACACCAACCCCTGGACCAAGCTCGCGCCGGGGCGCTGCCGCTACGGCGTGCTGCTGGGCGAGGACGGCTACATCCGCGACGACGGGGTGATCGGGCGGCTCGGGCCGGACCTGTTCCACGTCACCACGACGACGGGCGGCGCGCCGCGGGTGCTCAACATGATGGAGGATTACCTCCAGACCGAGTGGCCCGATCTCGACGTCTGGCTCACCTCGACCACCGAGCAATGGGCGACCGTGGCGCTGAACGGGCCGAAGGCGCGCGAGGTGCTCGAAGGGCTGGTCGAGGGCTGCGACATCTCTGCCGAGGCGATGCCGCACATGTCGGTGGCCGAATGCCGCGTCGCGGGCTTCCCCGCCCGGCTGTTCCGGCTGAGCTTCACCGGCGAGTTGGGCTTCGAGATCAACGTGCCGGCGCGGCACGGGCTGGCGCTGTGGGAGGCGCTGATGGCGGCCGGTAAGCCGCATGGCATCACGCCCTACGGCACCGAGACCATGCATGTGCTGCGCGCCGAGAAGGGCTTCATCATCATCGGCCAGGACACCGACGGCACGGTGACGCCCGAGGATGCAGGGCTGGGCTGGGCGATCGGGAAGAAGAAGCCCGATTTCGTCGGCAAGCGCGGTCTGGCGCGGCCCGACCTCGTGGCGCCAGGGCGCAAGCAGCTCGTCGGCCTTCTGACCGAGGACGGCGCGGTAAAGCTCGAAGAGGGCGCGCAGATCGTGCTCGACCCCGATCAGCCCAAGCCGATGAAGATGGTGGGCCACGTCACCTCGTCGTACCACAGCGCCACTCTAGGTCGCTCCATCGCCATGGCTTTGATCGAGGGCGGGACCGAGCGCATGGGCGAGGTGGTGCATGTGCCGATGCCCGAGGGCGTGGTGCGGGCGAAGGTTACGCAGACCGCCTTCTACGACCCCGAGGGCGAGCGGCTGAAGCTGTGACGAAAGGCGAGAGCATGACCCGACAGATGCATGATTTTCCCGCGACCTCCGCTTCGGGCGACGGGGTGCGGATCGAGGAGATGGCCCCCGCCCTGCGGCTGTCGCTGCGGGTGCGGGCGGCGCATGCGCCGGTGCTGGGCCGGGCGCTGGGGCTCGACCTGCCGGATCGGGTGGGGCGCACGGCGCGCGAGGCGTCGCGCACGGCGCTCTGCCTCGGCCCGGACGAATGGCTGATCTGCGCGCCACAGGAGGCGCGGGGCGAGATCCTCGCCGCGGCGGCCGGGGTCTACGGCGCGGCGCCGCATGCGCTGGTCGATATCTCGGACCGGGAGATCAGCTACGCCATCACCGGACCGCAGGCGCAGGCACTGCTCTCCATCGCATGCCCGCGCGATCTCGACCGTCTGGAGGAGGGGCAGGGGGTGCGCACGGTGTTCGACAGCGCGCAGGTGGTACTGTGGCGCGACGGCGCGCAGGCCTTCCGCCTCGACGTCTGGCGCAGCTTCGCACTCC
Source organism: uncultured Limimaricola sp. (assembly GCF_964022235.1). Classification (NCBI taxonomy): domain Bacteria; kingdom Pseudomonadati; phylum Pseudomonadota; class Alphaproteobacteria; order Rhodobacterales; family Paracoccaceae; genus Limimaricola; species uncultured Limimaricola sp. Next base: position 136,235 of record NZ_CAXHZL010000006.1, read on the forward strand.
ATGTTCGCGCGCTCTTGGACATCGGCCAAAGGGAACTTGCCGCCGGGCTCTGATCGGCCCATCGTGGCTGTTCGGCGGGCCGGTCCCAACCGGATCGGCGAGGGCATCAAACCGGGGTCCGCGCCTCGCGCCTCGCGCCACATGCCCGGATCGGGAGGGTTCTGAATGTTCGTCTCGGTGTTCGAGATCTTCAAACGCGGCATCGGCCCGTCGTCGTCACATACGATGGGGCCGATGGTTGCCGCCGCGCGGTTTCTTGACGATCTATGCGGCGGGGCCGAGCGCATCCCCGGCGCAGGCGAGGTGGCTTCGGTCCGGGTGTCGCTGCACGGCAGCCTTGCCTTCACGGGCAAGGGCCACGCGACCGACCGCGCGGTGATCCTCGGACTGCTGGGCCAGCGACCCGAGACGCTCGACCCCGAAGCCGCCGAGGCAATGATCGAGGCGCTGCGCGACAGCCGGACGCTGATCCATGACGGGCTGCCGCCGCTGGCCTTCGATCCGGGCGCCGATCTGATGTTCGACTTTGGCCCGGCGCTGCCGCTGCACGCCAATGGCATGATCTTTCGCGCCTTCGACCGCGCCGGCAATCCGTTTCTGACCACCACATATTACTCGGTCGGTGGCGGTTTCGTGCAGACCGAGGCCGAGCTTCTGGCGGCGCGCGACGCCCCCGACGAGCGAGCCGAGCCCTCGCATGTGCCCTATCCGTTTCGCACCGCCCGCGAGATGCTGCAGATGGGCGCGGATTCAAACCTCAGCATCGCCGCGATGAAGCGCGCCAACGAGGCGGCGCGCGGCACCACCGCGCTCGACGCCGATCTCGACGCGCTGTCGGAGACAATGAACGCCTGCATCGATCGCGGACTCGGGCAGGACGGCATCCTGCCCGGCGGGCTCAAGGTGAAACGCCGCGCCCGTGCGATCCACGAGGCGCTTTTGTCCGAGCGTCAAAACAACCGTCCCGCCCCGCATGTCGCGAACGAATGGATGAGCGTCTATGCCATGGCGGTGAACGAGGAGAACGCCGCCGGGGGCCGCGTCGTCACGGCCCCCACCAACGGGGCCGCAGGCACGGTGCCGGCGGTGCTGCGCTACTGGCTCGATCATTGCGACGGGGTGACCGACGCGCGCCGCCGCGACTTCCTGCTTACGGCGGCGGCCATCGGCGGCATCATCAAGACCAACGCTTCGATCTCAGGCGCGGAAGTGGGCTGTCAGGGCGAGGTCGGCTCGGCGGCGGCGATGGCGGCGGCGGGTCTGTGCGCCGCGATGGGCGGCACCAACGCGCAGATCGAAAATGCCGCGGAGATCGCGCTGGAGCATCACCTTGGCATGACCTGCGACCCGGCGGGGGGCCTCGTTCAGGTACCCTGCATCGAGCGCAACGCGTTGGGCGCGATCAAGGCGGTTTCGGCGGCGGCCTTGGCGCTGCGCGGCGACGGCACGCACTTCATGCCGCTCGACAACTGCATCAAGGTGATGCTGGAGACGGGCCGCGACATGAACACGAAGTACAAGGAGACCTCGACAGGCGGCATCGCGGTGAATCTGCCCGAGTGTTGATCCCCCGGGCAGGTCGCGCGCGCTCCTAGCGCAGACGCCGCTCAGTGGCGGCATCGAACAGCATCACGCGGCTCGCGTCGACGCGTAGCCCCACCCGGTCGTTCGGGCGCGGTGCGGGGTCGTCCTCGCGCAGCTCCACCACCAGCCGGTCGCCGGTCGCCGCGACGAGGTAGGCATAGGAGACGCCACCCAACCGTTCGACCAGATCGACGAGATGGCTGTCGCCCTCGGCTAGGCTGAGGTGCTGGGGCCGCACGCCGACGATCACCTCCGTGCCAGGCGCGGGCAGGGCAGCTGCCACCGACAGGGTCTGCGCCCCGAGGCCCGGCGCCAGCGCACCGCCCTCGGCCACCGAGCCGCCGACGAAGTTCATCGCCGGTGAGCCGATGAAGCCCGCGACGAAGCGGTTGTCGGGGTCGCGGTAGAGATCCATCGGCGCGCCGACCTGTTCGATGTTGCCGCCCCGCAGCACCACGATCTTGTCGGCGAGCGTCATCGCTTCGACCTGATCATGGGTGACGTAGATCATCGTCGCGCCGATCTCCTTGTGCAGCCGCGCGATCTCTACCCGCATGTCGACCCGAAGCTCTGCGTCGAGGTTCGACAGAGGCTCGTCGAAGAGAAACACCTCCGGGCCGCGCACGATGGCGCGACCGATGGCGACGCGCTGGCGCTGGCCGCCAGAGAGCGCCTTGGGCTTGCGTTTGAGGTAATCGTCGAGCTTGAGGATGCGGCTCGCTTCGCGGACCTTTTCCTTGACCTCTGGCTTGGCGTGGCCGGTCATCTTCAGCCCGAAGCCCATGTTCTCCTCGACCGTCATGTGCGGGTAGAGCGCATAGGTCTGGAACACCATCGCCACGCCCCTGTCGGCGGGATCGGCGCGTGTCACATCGGCCTCTCCGATGCGGATCTCGCCCGAGCTGGTCTCCTCCAGACCCGCGATCATCCGCAGAAGCGTGGATTTGCCGCAGCCCGAGGGGCCGACGAAGACCACGAATTCGCCATCGGCGATGTCGAGGTCGACCCCGTGGATCACCTCGACCTCGCCGTAGCGCTTCACCAACTTGCGCAGGGTGACGTCAGACATTGCTCTCTCCCTTGTCGCGGGCCCGTCCCTGGTCGGGAAAGCGCCACGCCTCCGTGTCCTTCGAGATGCACGCCGCCGTCTCGCGCAGCAGCGGCACCATTTTTTCCAGATCGTCCAGTGTCTTGCGTAGTGTGACCGAGGTCACCGACAGCGCGCCGATGACCCGGCCGCGCGCCGACAGGATCGGCATCGCCACGCAAATGATGCCCGGCTCGTGCTCCTCGCGGTCAAAGGCGTAGCCACGCGCGCGGATCTCGGCCAGCTCGGCGCGCAGGGCATCTGCATCGGTGAGCGTGTGCGGCGTGAAGCGGTAGAAGCTTTGCTGCGCGACCGCCCGGTCGAGCGCCTCCGCCTCCAGAAACGCCAGCATCGCCTTGCCGACGCCGGTGCAATGCGCGGGGCCGACCTTGCCGGCCTGGCTGAACATCTCGACCGGGCGCGAGGGCACGCGCTTGTCGACATAGAGCACCTGTCCCGCGTCGAGCTGCGCCAGATGCACCGTCTCGCAGGCCTTGGCCGCGAGACGGGCCAGATGCGGCCGCGCCACCGGGGCCAGCGACGATTGCTCCCACGCGGCATGGGCCAGCCGCATCAGCCGCAGCCCCGGCGCATAGGTCTGACGCTCGGGGTCGAGCGCCAGCAGCCCCTGATTCGTCAGTGTCTGCAGCAGCCGGTAGAGCGTCGCCTTGGGGTAGTCCGAGCGCTCGCGCAGCTCGTTGAAGCGCACCGGGCGTTCGAAGCCCGCCACGAGGTCGAGCACCGTCACCGCCTTGCCGATGGTCCCGTCGCCTGCCTGCTGGTCGCTTCGCTGCGCTGTCATGCCGCCTCCTTCGTAACGTCGCGGACGGCAAATGCGCGCCTCGACTGTTGACAAGCATAGGGCAGACCGGCGTATGATTTCAATATGCAAAACCTAGTCTCAAATAATGAGACCGGTGATGCGGCGAAATGGGGAGGAAACCATGAAGATTTACCACCGGGCCGCGCTTGCCGCGCTGGCCATGTCGACCACGCTGGCCAGCGGTGCCTTTGCCGAAAGCCACGAGATGGCGCTCTCGGGCGATCTCAAGATCTTTTCGGACATGTCCAACCCCGCGCCCCGCGCGGTGATGGAAGGGATGATCGAACGATTCGGCGAGATGCACCCGGATCTGAACATCGAGCTGACGGTGATCGACCGCGAAGCCTACAAGACGCAGATCCGCAACTTCCTGTCGGCCAATCCGCCGGACGTGGCGAACTGGTACGCGGGCAACCGCATGGCCCCCTATGTGGATGCGGGCCTGTTCGAGGACGTGTCGGACCTCTGGGAGGGGGAGCTGAGCGAGCAATTGGCCTCGACCAAGGGGGCGATGACCCTCAACGGCAAGCAGTGGGGCGTGCCCTACACCTACTACCAGTGGGGCGTATATTATCGGAAGGATCTCTACGAGGAATACGGCCTCAGCGAGCCGACCGACTGGGAAAGCTTCAAGTCGAACTGCCAGACGCTTCTCGACAACGACATCAAGTGCTTCACCATCGGCACCAAGTTCCTGTGGACCGCCGCCGGCTGGTTCGACTACCTCAACATGCGCACCAACGGCTATGACTTCCACATGGCGCTGACGGCGGGCGAGGTCGAGTGGACCGACAAGCGCGTCCGCCAGACTTTTGCCAACTGGCGCGAACTGATCGACATGGGCGCGTTCATCGACAACCACACCGCCTACAGCTGGCAGGAGGCGCTGCCCTTCATGGTCAACGGCGAAGCCGGGGCTTACCTCATGGGCAACTTCGCCGTCGCACCGCTGCGGGAGGCGGGTCTCACCGACGAGCAGATCGACTACTATCAGTTCCCGGCGATCAACCCGGACGTCGAACTGGCCGAGGACGCACCGACCGACACCTTCCACATCCCGTCGGGCGCGCAGAACAAGGATGCCGCCAAGGCCTTCTTGAAGTTCGTGGTCTCCGCCGACAACCAGACCACGATCAACGCGGGCGATGCGCTGGGGCAGCTGCCCGTCAACAGCGGCTCCTCGGTGGATGACGACAAGTTCCTGAAAGAGGGCTTCGAGACGCTGTCGTCCAACAGCCCCGGCGGCGTGGCGCAATTCTTCGACCGCGACGCGCCGGCCGAGATGGCCAAGGTCGCGATGGAAGGCTTCCAGGAGTTCATGGTCAAGCCCGATGAGCTCGACCGCATCCTCGATCGCCTCGAGCGCGCGCGTGGCCGGATCTACTGATCCTCGCGCCTGAAACGATCGCCGGGGGTGGCCCGCCCACCTCCGGCGTTCCCCGGTCTCCCCCCGAGAGGTTCATGCATGGCCCCGCTTCCCCCCTCCACCGCGCCCCGAGCGGCCCCCGGACCCGCCTCGGGCGCGGCCCCGCGCTCGTGGTGGCGTCGCAACCAGATCGCCATCACGCCATGGCTGTTTCTCGCGCCGGGCATCGTGTTCTTTGCGATCTACGTCCTGTTTCCGGTGTTTCAGAGCTTCAATGTCTCGCTCTACCACTGGGACGGCCTCGGAGAGGCCGAATACGTGGGCCTTGCCAATTACGAGGAGATGTATTGGGACGACGCCTTCTACACCTCTTTGCGCAACAACCTGATCTGGCTGGTGCTGTATCTGCTGGCGATCCCGGCGGGCCTCGCGATCGCGTTGTTCCTGAACCAGACCGTCACCGGCATCCGCATCTACAAATCCCTGTTCTTCTTTCCCTTCGTGATCTCACAGGTCGTGGTCGGACTTGTCTTCAGCTGGTTCTACGACCCGTCCTTCGGCCTCTTGAACGTGATGTTGGGCTGGGTCGGCTTGGGGCCGGTCAACGTGCTGGGCGATGAGCGTTACGTGACCTACGGCATCATCGCCGCAGGCCTGTGGCCGCAGACCGCCTATTGCATGATCCTCTATCTCACTGGCCTCAACGCCGTGGACCCCGAGCAGATCGAGGCGGGCCGTCTCGACAACGCCAAGGGGTTTCGGATGCTATGGCACATCATCCTGCCGCAGCTGCGCCCGGCCACCTTCATCGCCTTCGTGGTGACGATCATCGGAGCACTGCGCTCGTTCGACCTCATCTCGATCATGACGGCAGGCGGACCCTTTGGCCAAAGCCGGGTTCTCAGCTTCTACATGTTCGAGGTGGCGCTGTCGGAATATGGCTTCCGCATGGGTTACGGTGCCGCGATCGCGGTCGTGCTGTTCCTCATCATGCTGGTCTTCATCACCTACTTCCTGTGGTCCATGTACCGCGACGAAAGGGGCCGCTGACATGTTTCCCGCACCCATCGAGCGCGCCTCGCGCCCCGCCCAGTTCGCCTATCAGGCGCTGATCCCCGCCGCTCTCATCCTGTGGCTCCTGCCACTGATCGCCGTCGCGGTGTTCTCGATCCGGCCAGACGCCGACTTTGCCAACGCCAACTACTGGGGTTGGCCCTCCTCCTTCGAAGGCATCACCAACTACTCCAAGGTGTTCCTCGAGAGCGACATGCCGCGCTACCTGTGGAACTCTGTGCTGATCACCGTGCCCACGGTGATCGGCGCGGTGGCGCTGTCGTGCATGACCGGCTTCGCGCTCGGTATCTACAAGTTCAGGTCGAACCTCTGGATCTTCTTTCTCTTCGTCGCGGGCAACTTCGTGCCGTTCCAGATCCTGATGGTACCGGTGCGCGACCTCACCCTCGACCTCGGTCTCTATAATACCAAGACCGGGCTGGTGCTGTTTCACATCGCGTTCCAGACCGGTTTCTGCACGCTCTTCATGCGCAACTTCATCCGTGCGCTGCCCTTTGAGCTGATCGAGGCGGCACGGGTCGAAGGCGTGGCCGAATGGCGGATCTTCTGGTTCGTGGTGCTGCCCTTGATGAAGCCCGCATTGGCGGCGCTCGCCGTACTCATCTTCACCTTCATCTGGAACGACTATTTCTGGGCCGTCGTGCTGACCCAAGGTGCCGAGAGCCAGCCGGTCACCGCAGGCATCACCTCGTTCAACGCGCAGTACCGCGCTGCATACCACCTGATGAGCGCGGGAAGCATCGTCGCCGCCCTGCCGCCCGTCGCGATGTTCTTCCTGATGCAGCGGCACTTCATTGCCGGACTGACCCTCGGAGCCGTGAAATGATACAATGCTGGCGACTGGACAGCTTCGTTCAGACCCTCGTCCTGGCTTCCACCGATGCTCGGCTGCCGGTCGTCGTCTATTGGGGCGCGCCGCTGCCGAGGGGATGCGATCTCGACGCCATCGCACAAGCGGATGCATGCGACGTCACCGGCGGCATGCTCGACGCGAACCCGGCCCTGTCGATCTGCCCCGAGGCGGATCGCGGCTTTCCGGGCCAGCCGGGCCTCGCCTTGCGCAATGCGGAGGGGAAGGTGCTGCGTCCCCGGCTGCGGCTCTCGAATGTCGATGAGGGGCGCGATGCGCTGACCGTCACCTGCGAAGACGCCGACGCCGGGCTGCGCTATGTCGCGCGGTTTGCCATCGATCCCGCCACCCATGTCCTGACGCTCTCGGCCGAGATCGACAGCGATGCAGGCGTGATCGTCGATTGGCTCGCCGCCCCGGTGCTGCCCGCGCCGCAGCTTGCGGACGAGATGATCGACGTCTCGGGCCGCTGGATCGGTGAGTTCCAGCTTCAGCGCACGCCGTGGTCCGCCGGTATCCGGATGCGCGAGGCGCGCACGGGCCGTTCGGGGCACGAGCATTTTCCGGGCCTCATCGTGCCCGGACGCGGCACCACCAACACGGCGGGCGAGGCCTACGGCTTTCACTACGGTTGGTCGGGCGGCCACCGGATGGTGGCCGAAGAGCTGCCCGACGGGCGGCGGCAGGTGCAGTTCGGCCACGCGAGCGGCACCGAGCTTGGCCCCGTGACCCATGCCGCCACCGCGCCCCTGCTCATCACCTTTTCGCGCAACGGCCTCAACGGCTGCGCCACCGCGTTTCAGCGCCACATCCGCGACCGCGTGGTGACATGGCCCGATCCCGACCGCCCGCGTCCGGTGCATTACAACTGCTGGGAGGCGATCTACTTCGACCACGACGTCGCCGAACTCAAGGAGATCGCGACCCGCGCGGCGGCCCTTGGGGCTGAACGCTTCGTGCTCGACGACGGCTGGTTCGGCACACGCGACGACGACACGTCGAGCTTGGGCGATTGGTGGATCGATGAGCGCAAATATCCCGATGGGCTGACCCCGCTGATCGAGCACATCCACGATCTGGGGATGAGCTTCGGCATCTGGTTCGAGCCCGAGATGATCAACGCCGACAGCGACACCTTCCGCGCCCATCCCGACTGGGCGCTGGGGCCGCATGACCAGATCGAGGGGCGCCAGCAGCGGGTGCTCGACTTGGCCAACCCGGAGGTGCGCGACTACCTCTTCGATCACATCGGCGCTGTGCTCGACGATCACGAGATCGACTACATCAAATGGGATCACAACCGGCTCCTGCCCTATCCCGACGCGGCCCAGACCCGCGGCATCTACGAGCTTCTGGACCGGCTGCGCGCGGCGTTCCCGGAGGTCGAGATCGAAAGCTGCGCCTCGGGCGGAGGGCGGATCGACGCAGGCATACTGGCGCGCACGCAGCGGGTCTGGCTCTCGGACAGCAACGACGCCATCGAGCGGCTGCGCATCCAGCACGACGCGGCGCTGTTTCTGCCGGCGGCGATCACAGGCAGCCACGTCGGCCCGCGCCACTGCCACACCTCGGGGCGGGTGCTGTCGATGCCGATGCGCGCCTGGGTCGCGGCGCAGCGGCACATGGGCTTCGAGATGGACCCGCGCGAGCTCAGCGAAGACGAGGCGCAGGTGCTCACACGTGTCACCGCGTGGTGGAAGGCCAACCGCGACTGGACCATGCGCGCCGAGATCCACCGGCTCGATAGCGCCGACGCGAGCGTCATCGCCGAGGCGCAGATTTCCGAGGCGAGCGACCGCTTCGTCGTCTTCGCGGGCCGCGCGGCCACCGCGTCGCAGATCCTGCCGCGGCCCTTGCGGCTCACCGGGCTCGACCCCGAGGCGCTCTACCGGCTGGAGCTGGCCAACCCGCAGGACCTCGGCCCGCTGTCGCGCGGCGACATCGCGCTGAAGGCCGGGCCGATCGAGCTTCCCGGCGCGCATCTGATGAGCCACGGCCTCCAGCTTCCCGCCGCCTTTCCCGACACCATCTGGGTGATCGAGGGCACGCGCCTTTGACTCCTGACAGGCAGACCGACATGACAGATCTCACCCGCACTCTGGGCTGTTGCTACTATCCCGAACACTGGCCTCGCTCGGTCTGGGCCGAGGACGCGCGCCGCATGGCCGAGACAGGTCTGACATGGGTGCGGATCGGCGAGTTCGCATGGGGGCGGCTGGAGCCTGCCCCCGGCGAGCTGCGCTTCGACTGGCTCGACGAGGCAATTTGGACGCTGGGCGAGGCGGGGCTGAAGGTGGTGCTCGGCACGCCGACGGCCACGCCGCCCCGCTGGGTTCTGGACAAGCATCCCGACATGCTGGCCGTGGACGCGATGGGCCGTCCGCGCAAGTTCGGCTCGCGCCGCCACTATTGCTTTTCCCACGAGGGCTTCGCCGCCGAGAGCGACCGGATCGTGACGCTTCTGGCCGAAAGATACGGGCGCAACGAACACGTCGCGGCGTGGCAGACCGACAATGAATATGGCTGCCACGACACCACGATCTCCTATTCGGAGGCCGCGCGCGTGGCCTTTCGCGGCTGGCTGCGTCGCCGCTATCCCGGCGCGGGCAACGATGGCGACATCGACGCGCTCAACGCCGCATGGGGCAATGTCTTCTGGTCGATGGACTACCGCGATTTCGACGAGATCGACCTGCCCAACCTCACCGTGACCGAACCGAACCCGGCGCATGCGCTGGCCTTTCGCCGGTTCTCCTCGGATCAGGTCGTGGCCTTCAACCGCCGACAGGTCGAGATCATCCGCGCGCGCTCGGATGCGCCGATCACCCACAACTACATGGGCCGGATCACCGATTTCGACCATTTCGCCGTTGGTGCGGATCTCGATTTCGCCTCGTGGGACAGCTATCCTCTTGGCTTTCTCGAAGACCGCGCCGGGGCCAGTGTCGAGACGCAGCGCGCCTATGCGCGTCAGGGCGATCCAGATTTTCAGGCGCTGCACCACGACCTTTACCGCGCCGTGGGCCGGGGCCGGATGTGGGTGATGGAGCAGCAGCCGGGGCCGGTGAACTGGGCCCCGCACAACCCCGCACCGCTGCCCGGCATGGTCAGGCTGTGGAGCTGGGAGGCCTTTGCCCATGGCGCGGAATGCGTGAGCTATTTCCGCTGGCGGCAGGCTCCTTTTGCGCAGGAGCAGCTGCACTCGGGGCTTCTGCGCCCCGATAGCCAGCCCGCACCGGGGCTTGAGGAGGCCGCACAGGTCGCGCGCGAGATTGCGCAGGCTCCGTTGGTCGCCCATGCGCCGTCGGAGGTGGCGATCGTCTTCGACTACGACGCCGATTTCGCGTGGACGGTGCAGCCGCATGGCGCGGGTCTGAGCTACTTCGGCCTCGTGCTCGATCTTTACAAGGCGATGCGGGCTCTGGGCCTGTCGATCGACATCCTGCCGGCCACGACACGGGATTTCACCGGATACCGGCTGATTGTGGCGCCGGGCCTTATGCACATGAGCGAGGCGCTGAAACAGGCACTCACCGGGGCCGGGGCCGAGGTGCTGATCGGGCCGCGATCGGCGGCGCGCAACGCTGACATGTCGATCCCGGTGCCGCTGCCCCCGGCGATCCCTGGCCTCGATGTCACGGTGAGCCACGTCGAAAGCCTGCGCCCCGACTGCCCCGAACCCCTCGATCAGTGCGGGGCCTTCACCCTCTACCGCGAGGCGCTCGAAGGCACGGCCAAAGTGGTCGAGCGGACCGCCTCCGGCACTCCGGCGGTGATGCGCGAGGGGCGGATTACCTACATGGGCGGTTGGCCCGACGCGCAGGTCGCGCGGCGGATCATCGCGTCGCTGTGCGAGCGTGCCGGCCTCGACACGCTGGTTCTGCCCGAAGGCGTCCGCCGCCGCGACACCGGGGCGGAGCGGTTCTGGTTCAACCATTCGACCGAGTCCACACAGGTCGAGGGGTTGGAGCTGCCCCCGCTTTCCGTGACCCGACAGACGCTGTGAGGGCGTCGGGCGGGGCGGTCCGAAGAAGTGCTGATATCATGAAGGAATATCGTGGTAAGGATCACCCTGTAAGGCAGGGGAAGGGCCGAGGATGATCGACGCACACCAGCATTTCTGGCGCATCTCGCGCGGCGACTACGGCTGGATGACCGACGCGCATGAGCCGATCCGGCGCGACCGGCTTCCCGAGGATCTCGCACCCATGGCCGCCCGCTTCGGGATCGAGGGCACCGTGGTTGTGCAGGCCGCCCCGACGACGGCAGAGACGCGGTTCCTGCTCGATCTGGCGGATCTGACGCCGTTGATCCGAGGCGTGGTCGGCTGGGTCGATCTCGCCGCACCGGACGCGCCCGGACAGGTGGCGCGGATCGCGAGGGAGCCCGGGCTCAAGGGTCTGCGGCCGATGCTTCAGGACATCGAGGAAACGGAATGGGTCTTGCGTCCCGAAGTCATCGCCGGACTGCGCGCGATGGCGCGCGCGGGCCTCGTGTTCGACGCGCTGATCACGCCGCGCCATTTGTCCGTGATCGACAGGCTGGCGGCCCTGCTGCCAGAGCTGCGCATCGTCGTCGATCATTGCGCCAAGCCCGTCTTCGGCCCGGATGGCGATCCGGGGGCCGCATGGCGCGACGGGATGGAGCGCCTCGCCGCGCATGAGCGGACGAGTTGCAAGATTTCGGGGCTCGCCAACGAGTTCGGGCCGGGCTGGAGCGCGCAGGCGCTGCGCCCGGTTGTCGATCATGTGCTGGCCTGCTTTGGCCCCGACCGGCTGATGTGGGGCAGTGATTGGCCGGTGCTCGACCTCGCCGGCGATTACGACGGCTGGCTGAGTGCGGCCCGTACCCTGACCGATCACCTACCCGAGGCGGCGCAGGCGCGGATCTTTGGCGGCACGGCGACGGCGGTCTACGGCTTGGCCGCCGACCACCTCTGACCTTCAGAGGTGCGGCGCGATCCGTTCGGCGGCGTCCAGAAGGGCATGGTCGCGATATCCCGGCGCGGTCAGCATCAGACCCGCGCCGGGCGTAGATGTGATCGGCAGAGAGATCGAACAGCCGTCGATCACATTGGCCAGTGACGTGTTGCGCAGCGCAAGGAGGTTCAACCGATCGAAGACGGCGGGATCGTTGAAGACCGAGAGCTGCGGCGGCAGGATCGCCACGGTGGGCAGAACGATGGCCGCGTCTCCAAGCTCGGCGCGCGCCTCCTCCACAATGGCGATGCGCAGCGCCAAGGTCTTGGCATAGGTCACGGCGTCCACCTCGTCGGCGCGGTCCATGCGGGCCTTGACCCTCGGGTCGATCAACTCGGGCGATTGTTCGTAAGGGCCCGCATGATGCACGCGGCTTTCCACCGCCGCGAACTGCCAGATCGGCAGCCGCGCATAGGCATTTAGGAACGCGGGATCGCGGTGCTCGATGGCAAAGCCCAGACCGGCAAGCGTTGAGAGGCAGGTGTCGAATGCGGCGGCGACGGCGGGGTCGAGGTCGGTCATGCCGAAGCTTTGGGGAACGATGAGGCGGCGCAGCGGGGTGATGGCCTGCGTTCCGGGGTCGGCCAGCACTTCATGCGCGCGGCGCAAGGTCGCCACGTCGCGCGCCATGGCCCCGACGCTGTCGAGCGTGTGCGACAGGGCGGTGGCCCCTTTTGACGGCATGATGGCCGCCGTCGGTTTCATCCCCACGACGCCGCAGAACGCCGCTGGAATGCGCAGCGAGCCGCCGGTATCGGTGCCAAGCGCGATGTCGATCTGCGCGCAGGCCAGCGCCGCCGCCCCGCCGGAGGTCGAGCCCCCGGCGATCGCCCCCTCGACGATGGGCGACAGCGGCGTGCCGAAATGCGGGTTTAGCCCGAGGCCTGAATAGGCGAATTCGGTCATGTTGGTGTGGCCCACCAGTGTCGCCCCGGCGGCGCGGAGCCGGGCCACCACCTCGGCGTCACAGGTGGCCGCAGGTTGATCCGCACGGGCTCGCGATCCGGCCTTGGTCACGTATCCCGCCACGTCGAACAGATCCTTGATCCCGACCTTCAGGCCCGACAGCGGCCCCTCGGGCACGTCGGCCACAGCGAAGCTCTGGGTGAAGTTCGGGGGCATGACGTCGCTCACGGGGGGCGCTCCTTCGGGGCTGGGACCCGCCGCAAGCGCGGGCAGGTGAGGTCGGGGCAGAGATGTCGGGAAAAGGGATACAGGCGACGTGAGTGGGGGTGAACCCCCGTATTCGCCGCAGCGCGGCGGTACGGCAGTGCGCCCGTCAGGATAGCTTTTGCGCCAGCCGGGCCTGCGCGCGGCGCGTTCTTGGTTGGAAAGGCTTGGGCCAGCGCCTTGGCATGCCCTCGGTTCACCGCGCGCCTGATTTCGAGCGTCATCACTGTGAGGCCGTGTGCGTTACGCATCGGCACGGCGAGGAAGCGCAGGTCGGTCTCGACGTCCTGACCAGTCAAGGCGCAGCGCAGTTTGGGGTACTGGATCGCAGCCGTCGAGCGGCGCAGGGGGCTGCGGTTTGGACAGCGCCACGAGCGGCAACGCCCCGCACGCGATCAAGGCTTGGAAAGCGAGTTGATCGTTGACAGCCTCGTCGAGGCAATATCACAGGCTGGCGCGACGACCGGGGAGGGGGTCACCGCGCCGACAGCCGGCATCCGGGGGGCGTGCCCTCCGCTGCCTGGATCAGCGGCGGCCGCGGTCGGCCGGGGTAAGCGCGCCGTCGCCGTCGCGGTCCATCCGCTCGACGAGGCCGCCAACGCGGGCGTCGAGTTCCTCGTCCGAGATCACGCCGTCACCATCGGCATCGAGCTCCTGGAACGCGTCGACCATGCGGTCGCGGGTGAATTCGGCGTGAAGCGTCTCGAACTCCTCGATCGACAGCGCGCCGTCGGCATCGGTGTCGGCGCCGCTCACCTTCGCGGTGCGGAAGGCGTCGATCTCGGCCTGCGTCAGGCTGCCGTCGCCGTCGGTGTCGGCCTGCGTCAGGATCTGCTGCATCATCATGCCGCCACCGTGACGCCCGCCGCGCTCACCGTGGCCACCCTTGCCGCCATGCTTGCCATCGTGATCGCCGCGCATCCGCTGCATGAAGCCGCCGCGGTCCCGCTCGGGGGCGCGCTCGGGTGCGGCCTGCTGGGTGGTGGCGGTCTCAGGCGTCGGCGCGGTGCTTTGCGCAGTGGCGACGGCGGCGCCGGCGCCGAGCAGTGCGGTGACGAGGAAGGCGGTCGGGATCAGCTTGGTCGTTTTCATGGGTTCAGCCCTTTGTTCTGAGTGACGTGGCACCGGCATCGGCGCCCTGTCGATCACTTGGGCCTTCGTGACAGCCATCACACCCCCGCGCCACGCGGGCTTTGTCGCCGGTTGTCGCAGCCGATCAAACGGATGCATCCGGCGACAAATTCGGCGCCCGCGCAGCGGATTTCGAGGGGAAATTCGGACCTATGCGGGACGTCGGCGCGCGCTTTTGAGACCTCGCAAGCCATAGGCACAAGAAACGGGAGCGACGTGTCTGGATCGCAACCGGCCTCAGGCCGTGCCGTGCAGACCCGCGGGCGTGCCGATTGCTGCCGTTCGCTTGGCTGCCTCGATCACCTACAGGGTCGCCAACCTACCGCGCGCTGGCACCGAGGCCGCAAGCCCACCGCGGATCACGGTGGCGAATGGCTCGGCCCTCCGGATCAGCGGGTTGTGGTGGCGATGACGCTCGACCGCGACGGGCACTCTCGCGGTTTCCCTGACCTCAGCGATCCATAGGGCCTCTGCAAGGGCCGTGGCGATGGGGTTTATCAAGAGCGCTGGCGGAGCTGCTTGTGACGCTGCCCGGTCAGCCCGGTCCCGGCGATACTGATGTCGGCCATTTTGGCCCGCCTATTGAGCGAGTTGCACGATCCGGCGCACGGCGGCGGCATAGCCCTCGATCCCCAGACCCGCGATCACCCCGTCGGCGCGCAACGAGACATAGGAATGGTGGCGGAAGGCCTCGCGTTTGTGAACCTGACTGATGTGCACCTCGATCACGGCATGATCAAAGGCGTTGAGGGCGTCGAGGATCGCAACGGAGGTGTGGGTGAAGGCACCGGGGTTGATGACGATGCCGCAGGCGGCCTCGCGCGCCTCGTGGATCCAGTCGATGATCTGGCCCTCGTGGTTCGACTGCAAAAGCCGGATCTCGAAGCCTTCGCCCGCGACCGCCTCGCAGAGCCTCGCCACGTCCTCCAGCGTCTCGTGGCCGTAGATCTCGGGCTGGCGCTTGCCCAGAAGGTTCAGGTTGGGGCCGTTGAGCACGTAGATGGTCTTCATTGGGTCTCCTGTCGGATCGTCGCCGTCGAGGCGCCGGGGCGCGGGTGTCGGGAAATGTCGCGCGGTTGTTGCCATGCGGGGCCGCGGTGGCAGCACCACCCTCCCGGTCTTGGCACGTTGCGCGCGCGTGGTCGCGACATCCTCAGCCTCTCTTCGCGGACATGCTTAGCGGAAGTGCCCGTGGGATGTGGAGCGTTAAAAGCGGCGGCCTCGCCGCCGCTAATCGAACTCCATGTGCTCGAAGACCCGGCCCGCGTTCTTGGTCGCCAGCTCATCGAAGGTATCGAGATGCTCATAGGCGCTTTGGTCGACGTAATAGGCCTCGGCCAGATCGCCGCCTTCGTCGAGATGGGCGCCGATCTTCTCGCGCAGGTCGACGAGGTAGTCATGTGTGTAGAGCCGTACCTGATCCATGTTGGTGGGGTGGCCGTGGCCGGGGATGACATAGCTGGCCTCCAGCGGCTCGAAGGCGGTCTCCCATGTCTCGATCCAGGCGCGCGTGTCGGTGTCGGGAAACACCGGCAGCATGCGCTCGTGAAATGCCATGTCGCCCGAGATCACCAGCGATTGTTCGGGCAGCCAGACCACGATGTCGCCGGGGCTGTGGGCCGGGCCGAGGTAGAGCACCTCAATCGGGAAGCTTCCGAAGGGCACGGTGTAGCTCTCCTCGAAGGTCTCGGTCGGGCCTTGCAGCCGGGTCGTCTCGAACCGGTCGCGCAGCAGCCGCTCGCCTGCCTGAAACGAGGCGTCGCCGTCTTCCTCGAAGGCCCGCGCCGCATCAGCGTGCGCCAGCACCGGCACGCCCTGATCGACCCAGTAGCCGTTGCCGAGCATCGCGTGGCCCTGCCCGTTCTCGTCGATCACCAGCTTCACCGGCTGATCGGTCACGGCGCGGATCTCATCGTGCAGCGCGCGGGCCAGACCGCGGCTGGCTCCGGCGTTGATCACCACCACCCCATCGCCGGTGACGATGAAGCTCAGGTTGTTGTTGTGCCCGGCATTCTCGTAGGTCGGCGGCGCGGTGGCGCCGGTGGCGGTCCAGACGCCGGGGATGAATTCCACCGGCTTGGCGTAGAGCAACGAGTCCGGGTATTGGTCGGCGATGTTCTCGTCGGCCAGCGCCTCGGAGGCCGCCAGCAGCGTCAGCGCGACTAGAAGGCCGGGGATATGTTTCATCGCGGGTCCTCTCCTGCGCTCCGCGCGTTTGCGGGGCATCCCGCGAGCGAGGATGCTGCGGCGGGCGGCAATGGTCCAGCCTTTGCCACCCGCATCGCGCTCAGATGATGCGGACCTGCGTGCCCACGGGGGTGATGGAAAACAGCTCGGCGATCATCTGGTTGTAGAGCCCGATGCAGCCATCTGATGAGGGCCGCCCGATCTTGCGCGTGTCATGCGTGCCGTGGATCAGATAGGCGGGCCAGCTGAGATACATCGCATGGGTGCCCAGCGGGTTGCCTGGGCCGGGGGGCATATAGCGCAGTTCGGGGTTGCGCTCGACCATGGAGGGCGTGGGCGTCCAGTCGGGGCCGACCTTCTTGCGCAGGATCTCGGTGTAGCCGCGCTTGGTCAGCTCCTCGGAAATCGGGATCGAGGTCGGGTAGACGCGGTAGTCCGAGGCGTCGGCGTTCCAGTAGTGCAGCGCGCGCGACTGGGTATCGGCGACGATGGTGGCGACGCCGAGCGTATCGAAATGGTCCCGCCAGTTCTGGGTGCGAAAGCTCGACACGTTGCGCTGAACGGGGGCCTGCGCGGGAGGCTGCGCGGTCTGGGCGCGCAACAGCGAAGGGGTGGTCAGCGCGATCGCGGCCGCGCCGAAAAGCGCCTGTCGGCGGGTAGAGGTGGTGCTCATCTTGCTTGTCGTCCTGCTCGTTGTAGGGGAGGCCGGGACGGGGACGACCACGACCGCCTTATCCCAACCTTAAGGGATCCCCGCGAAACGCCGGTTCGTGTCCTTGGCACGGCAATGGCGTGTCGGGGGGCGGGGGGATAAGCTGCGCTCCGGGTCAGGAGCGAAACCTTAAGCGCCCGTTAAGCATGGACGCGCACCAGCCGCGGCGATGACCTGAAGGGGGGGGGCGATGCGGGTTCTGATCGTGGAAGACGACGAGACGCTGGCCGACGGGCTGAGCGTCGGGCTGCGGTTGCAGGGTTTTACCCCGGAGCTGGTGACCAACTGCGCTGACGCGCGCGAGGCGCTGGCGCAGGGCGGCTTTTCTGCGGTGGTGCTCGACCTGATGCTGCCCGACGGCTCGGGGCTCGACCTGCTGGCCGGGCTGCGCGCGGATGGCGACCGGGTGCCGGTGCTGCTGCTCACGGCGCTTGATCAGGTGCGCGACCGGATCGGCGGGCTGGATGCCGGAGCGGATGACTATCTCGGCAAGCCCTTCGATCTTGGCGAGGTTAATGCCCGGCTGCGCGCGATCATCCGCCGCGCCGAGGGGCGGGCCCACGCGCTGCTCGAATGGAACGGGCTGCGGCTCGACCCGGCCCGGATGAGCGGCGAGATGGCGGGGCGCGAGCTGCGCTTTTCGCGGCGCGAGTTCGCGGTGCTGCGGGCGCTGATCGAGACCCCCGGCGTAATTGTCGAGAAGGACCGGCTCGAAGATCGTCTCTACGGCTGGCAAGAGGGGGTCGAGAGCAACGCCGTCGAGGTGCATGTCCACAAGCTGCGGGCCAAACTCGGCGCGGGCTTCATCGAGACGGTGCGCGGCGTCGGCTACCGCCTTGCGGAGCCGCGGCCATGAGGTCGATCCGCGCGCGGCTCTTCGTGATCCTATTGGCGGCGACCGGGGCGGTCTGGCTCTCGGCGGTTTGGTGGATTCAGCACTCGACCCGCGCGGAGGTCGAACGGGTGCTGGACGCGCGCCTTTCCGAGGCCGCACAGATGGTGTCGTCGCTGATTTCGGACCGACGCATCGACGTGGCCTTGGCGGGGCCGCTGGCGCTCGATCTGCCGGTGCCAGCAACAGGTTCGGACTATTCCCGCCAGCTCTCGTGCCAGATCTGGTCGCTCGATGGTGCTCTTTTGGGCGCGTCTGCCAGCGCGCCGTCAGGGCGGCTCTCGCCCGACCGGACCGGCTTTGCCGACAGCCTCGTCGACGGCGAGGCGTGGCGGGTCTACACCATGGTGAACGAGGATCTGGGCGTCCGGGTGATGGTGGGCGATCGGCTCACGGTGCGCGAGCGGCTGGTGTCGGACGTGGCGCGCGGCCTGCTGCTGCCGGCACTGGCGATCCTGCCGATGCTGGCCGCGCTGATCTGGGTCAGCGTCGGGCGCGGTCTCGCACCGCTCGACCGCATGGCGCGGGCGTTGGGGGCGCGCACGGCCGAGGATCTCGGTCCTTTGTCGATGGGGCCGTTGCCACGCGAGATCCGTCCCGTGGGGGCAGCGCTCGACGGCCTCTTCGCTCGCGTGGCCGGTGCGCGAGAGCGCGAAAAGAGCTTTACCGCCTTTGCCGCGCACGAGCTGAAGACGCCGCTTGCCGGGATCAAGACGCAGGCGCAGATCGCTGCCATGGCCCCGGACGAGCCGACGCGTCGGCAGGCGCTGGCGCGGATCGAGGCCGGCGTGGCCCGCACCGACCGAATGGTGCGCCAGCTCCTCGAACTTGCGGCGGTCGACGGCGCGCCGGGGGAGGGCGGAGAGATCACCGACATGACGCGCCTCGTGACCGATGTGGCGCAGGAGGCCCGACGGCTCGCCTCGGAGAAGGGCATACGGATCAGCTTGGGGCGGATGCCCGAACTGGTCTGCCGGGCCGCCGACCCGGTGCTGCCCGCCGTCGCACTGCGCAACGTCGTCGAGAACGCGGTGCTTGCCAGCCCGCCGGGTGGCGAGGTCGAGATCACAGGCGCGATGGAGGACGGGCGCATCACCCTGTCCGTGCTCGACCGCGGCCCCGGCATCCCCGATACCGATCGGCGGCGCGTGACCGAGCGGTTCTTTCGCGGCGCGAACGCGTCTTCGGCGGGCAGTGGTCTCGGCCTGTCGATCGCGCGGGCGGCGCTCGAGCGGCTCGGTGGGCGGATCTGTTTCCAGGCGCGTCCGGGCGGTGGCGAGATCGTGCGGATCACCTTGCCCTGCGCCCGTACCGCGGTACCGCCGGATGAACGTTCGGGGCGGAAATCGTAAGGAAGCCTTAAGCTCCGGGATGTCTGTGCCGGCAGAGGATTTAGCGCTTTGGCACGAACCCGTTCGCGCCGGTCGCGTTCAGAAGGTGCGGTCCCGACGTTGTCCCGCGCGAAAAATCAGAAGTGCCGATGACGCGCGCGGAGACAGAGCAGATGAGGTGATACGATGCAAAGACGACATTTTCTGACGGGGACGCTCGGGGTTCTCGGCGCGGGCACGCTGCCCCTCGGCGTAGCCCGGGCGCAGGATGCGGAAGCGCAGGCCATCGCGATGCCCCCCCGCGAGGTCGCCATCGCCGAGGGCATCCCGGCGGGGCAGATCCATGTCATGCCCGACGACTTCGCGCTCTACTGGACCCTGCCCGGCGGCCGGGCGATCCGTTACGGCGTCGGCGTGGGGCGCGACAACCTCTATGAGGCGGGCACCTTCGTGATCCAAGCCAAAAAGGAATGGCCGAGCTGGACCCCGACGCCGGGCATGCTCGAGCGCGAGCCCGAAGTTTACGGCAAATGGGCCGACGGTATGCCGGGGGGCGAGGACAACCCGCTGGGCGCACGGGCGCTCTACCTGTTCAAGGACGGCTACGACACCTTCCTGCGCATCCATGGCACGAATCGTCCGGGCACGATCGGCACGGCGGTATCGAACGGCTGCGCGCGTCTGGTGAATGATCAGATCATCGAACTCTACGAGAAAGTCCCCTTGGAGACGACCGTGTTCCTCTATCCCAAGGCGGGTCAACCCGTCGGGTCTGGCCATTCCCACGGCTGAGGGGCGCAAACTCATCCCTTTTGAGTGTGTCGAGGCCGCCGCGATCTCTCGCGGCGGCCTCTTCGCTTTCAACGGGGACGATTGTCGATACCGTATGATTGATACCCTTGCGGCCACGCGATCGGTGACAGGACGCGCCATCGCCCCAAGGCGAACCGCCAGCGGTCTTGCCCCCTCGCTGGCTCAGTTGGCGCCGGATTGCTTCGGCATCGGCACGATTTCGGGGCCGCACTGCGCGGGCGTGGATCCCGCCAGTTTGCAGGCCGCCTCGTGCTGGCTCAGGAACACCTCGCCGGTCAGCTCGTCAAGGAAGTGGCTGCGCTTGAGCCGGTCCATCACCGGGCCCTTCACCTCGCTGAGGTGCAGCCGTACGCCCGCATCCTTGAGGCGTGTGTTGATCGCTTCGAGCGACTCAAGTGCCGAGAGGTCGATGGCGTTGACCGCCGGAAACATCAGCACCACGTCGGTCAGCTCAGGTTTGTCGGCGGCATAACCGGAGAGCTGGTCTTCGAGATAGCGGGCGTTGGGGAAATAGAGGCTCTCGTCCATGCGCAGCGTCAGCACATGCGGCTGGGTTTCGACGTCGTGTCGCAGCACGTTGCGGAAATGCTCGGTCCCCGGCACCCGGCCCACCACCGCCATATGCGGGCGCGAGGTCTTGTAGAGATGCACGAGGATCGAGGTGACGACACCTGCGGTGACGCCGACCTCGACGCCGAACACCAGCGTCAGCAGGATCGTCACCGACACGGCGGCAAAGTCGGCCCGACTAAAGCCCCAGGCGCGTTTGAGGATCGAGAAATCGACGAGGCTCAGGACAGCCACGATGATCGTCGCCGCCAAAGTGGCTTTCGGCAGGTAGTGGATCAGCGGGGTCAGAAACAGCGCGGCGAGGGCAAGACCGGCGGCGGTAAAGGCCCCGGCGGCGGGCGTCTCGGCGCCCGCGTCGTAGTTCACCACCGATCGCGAGAAGCCGCCCGTGACCGGAAAGCCTCCGGTGAAGGCCGCGCTGATGTTGGCCGCCCCGAGGCCGATCAGCTCCTGATCGGGGTCGATGCGCTGGCGCTTCTTGGCGGCGAGTGTCTGGGCGACGGAGATGCTCTCCACGAAGCCGATGATCGAGATGAGCAGGGCAGGGACGAAGAGCTGCGACAGCAGCGCAGGCGAAAAGGAGGGCAGGGTGAGCGGCGGCAGGCTTTGCGGCACCTCGCCGACGATGGCAACGCCGCGCTCGCCCAGATCGAAGAGCCAGACGGCAAAGGTGGTGGCGACGATGGCCAGCACCGGACCGGTCTTGGCCCCGAGATCGGCCATGCGCGGCCCCAGACCGATGCGGCGCAACAGCGGCCTCAGCCCACCGCGCACCCAGAACAAAAAGGCCGTGGCCGAGACGCCAAGTACCACGGTGATGAGGTTGATCTCGCCCAAGTGCGCCCAGAGGCTAGCAAGGATTTCGACCAGCGTGTGCCCGTCGCCTTGGATGCCGAGAATGTGGCGCAGCTGGCTTGCCGCGATCAGAATGCCGGACGCGGTGATGAAGCCCGCGATCACCGGATGCGACAGGAAGTTGGCCAGAAAACCGAGGCGAAACAGACCCAGCGCCAGCAGCATCGCGCCCGACAGGAAGGCGAGCGTCAGCGCGGCGGCCACGTAGCCCGCCGTTCCGCTTTGGGCGATGTTGCCCACCGCCGCCGCCGTCATCAGCGACACCACCGCGACCGGGCCCACCGCCAGCGCGCGCGAGGTGCCGAAAATCGCATAGAGCAGGATCGGCGCGATCGAGGCATAAATCCCGGCCTCGGGCGGCATGCCCGCGAGCAGTGCGTAGGCCAGAGACTGCGGGATCAGCATTATCGTCACGATCACGGCAGCGACCATGTCGCCGGTGAAGGCGGAGCGGTCGTAACGCCGACCCCAGTCGAGGATCGGCAGGTAGCGCGACAGCGGGGGCAGGGTCATCCAAGGGCGTCCGGTCTGATAGGGGGAGGAAAGCGGGCGGCCCGTGACTGCTCAGCGGGCCGCCCGAAAGCTCAGTCGAAGCGGTTCACCGGCAGCTTCAGGTAGTGGTTGCCGTCATCTTCGGCCTCCGGCAGCCGACCGCCGCGCAGGTTGATCTGCAGCGCCGCGAGGATGCGGTTCGGCAGGGCCAGTGTCTTGTCGCGCTTTTGACGGCGCTCGATGAAGGCTTCGCGCTCGGTGCCGTCCTTGACGTGGATGTTGTGGGCGCGGTGCTCGTCGACCGTGGCCTCCCACATCGGCTCCTTCCGCTCCTTGGTGCCATAGTCGTGGCCGACGTTGAGGCGGGTTTCGCCGGGCAGGGCGAGGATCGCTTGTATCGAATCCCACAACTCGGTGGTCTTGCCGCCCGGAAAATCCGAGCGCGAGGTGCCGGCGTCGGGCTGCATCAGTGTATCGTGCACAAAGGCCGCGTCGCCGCAGACATAGGTGATCGAGCCCAGCGTGTGACCGGGCGAGAGCATCACGCGCGCGTCCAGTTCACCGATCTTGAAGGTCTCGCCCTCCTCGAACAGGTGGTCGAAGTCGCGGGACGGCGTGAAGGCGTCGGGCAGGTTGTAGATGTCGGCCCAGATCTTGGCGATCTCGGGGACCAGCGCGCCGATGGCGTTGGGCGCACCGGTGCGCTCCTTAAGATGCGCCGAGGCCATGACGTGGTCGGCATGCGGATGGGTGTCGAGCACCCACTGCACCTTCAGGTCGTTGTCGCGCACTATGTCGAGAACCTGATCCATGCTGCCGGTCGAGAAGCGGTAATTCTTAGGGTCGAAGTTCCACACCACATCGATCAGCGCCGCCTGACGCGTCTTGGGATCGGCACAGATGTATTGGATCGACCCGGTGTCGGGTTCGTAGATGCCCCAGACATCGGGGCTGCCAGCGCCCGTCGAGGGCGAATGGCGCACGACGCGGCTCTTGAGGGGGTCGGTCATGAGGTGGCTCCTTTGCTGAGGGGTTGCGAGAGGTCGGGCGTGTGCCGGGCGAGCCACATGCCGCCCAGCATGAAGGGGACGAAGATCAGCGTGCCGGTTGCCATGATCGGCAGCGCCGTCAGCGCCGGACCGGGGCAAAAGCCGCCAAGCCCCCAGCCAGTGCCGAAGAGCACCGCACCGGTAATGAGCTTGGGGTCGAGATCGGTGCGGTTCGGGATGCGGAATTCGCTGTCGAAGAAGGGGCGGTTCCGGCTGCGGGTTAGAAGTGCGAAGCCCGGCGCCGTCACCGCGATGGCGCCGCCCATGACAAAGGCGAGGCTCGGGTCCCAAGTGCCGAAGACATCGAGAAAGTTCAGCACTTTGGCCGGGTCGGACATGCCGGAGACGATCAGGCCGAAGCCGAAGATCAGGCCCGACAGAAGGGCGAAGATCTGTTTCATGTCAGCCTCCGATCACGTGACGGGTGACAAGGACCGTGACGAAGGCCGCCGTCATGAAGGTTGCGGTGGCCACGATCGAACGCATCGAGCCGCGGGAGATGCCGCAGACGCCGTGGCCCGAGGTGCAGCCATTGCCATAAGTCGCGCCGAAGCCCACCAGCAGGCCGGCGACCGCCATCAGAACCGGGCTCGACGGCACCCATTGCTGCGGCCAGTCGCCGGAGACCAGAAGCCAGATCGGCGCGGCCAGCAGCAGGCCCAGAACGAACAGCGCCGAGACGCCGCGCGCCTCGCCATCGGTGGAGCGCGCGAAGATGCGCGAGGTGAGGCCGCTGATGCCAGCGATGCGGCCATTCGTAGCCATCAGCAGCACCGCCGAGGCCCCGATCATCATGCCGCCGCCGAGCGACAGCCATGGGGTGAATTCGGTTTCCATCTCTCGACTCCGTGATACGACGACCAACGCCGCCGGGCTTGCCTTGTTTCAGGACATCTATATATTTGCTTCTTAGAATATTCAATGGGTCGAATATGAAAATCACCGACGATTTCCTCGACGGCGACATCGCGGGCGCTGCGGCCCTGATGGGGATGCTGTCCTCCGAGGCCCGGCTGCAGATCCTGTGCCGTTTGCTGGATGGAGAACGATCCGTCGGCGATCTTGCGCTGGCCTGCGGAATGTCGCAGCCGACCATGTCGCAGCAGCTCAAGCGGCTGAAGGAGGCCGGGCTGGTCGAGGGGCGGCGCGACGGGCAGACGATCTACTACGCCGTCAAGGGCCGCGAGGTCGCCGCCGTGCTGGAGACGCTGCACGCGCTTTATTGCGCACGCGCCGCGGAGTGATCGGGGCGGCACCCGAGGCATCGCCCCCATGGGATCACGCGCCCGACGTGCGGTCGGCGTAGTCCTTCACGAACTGACCGATCTGTTCCTGTGACAGGTCGAACCCGCTTTCGCGGCCCTTCTCGATCACCGCGTCGCCATCGAGCCCCTCTTGGGCTGCCAGCGCCATCAGCGCCATCGCGCTCGCGCGCTTGCCTGAGGCGCAGTGAAGCAGCACCGGCTTCGGCAGATCCGCGAGCTTGCGGCGGAAATCGTCGACCAGCGCGTCGTCGAGCGCGTCCGGTGCCACGGGGTGGTGCAGATAGGTGAGACCGGCCTCTCTGACTAGGCGTCTCTCCTCGTCCGGTGTGACCTCCTGCTCTTCCTCCGACGTGCGGAAGTTCACGACGCTGCGAAAGCCCTCCTCGGCGGCTTGCTTCAGCGAGGCCTCGTCAGGGGCGAAGCGGGCGACGGTGTGATTGCTGTCGATCGGGACGATGTTGTCCATGTCTCTCTCCATACGGGATTGCTGTTAATATTCGATGTCGCGGGCCTGTGCTGTCGGACAGCCTCGGCGCGTGTTCGCGTCAGGTGCCGCACCGGCCCGCTGTGCCACCCGCAAGGGGTGGACAGGCCGCGAAATACGTAGATGAATATGTGCATGCGTCAAGCTGACGCAGGAGGATGCGGGCCTGGGTCCGTACATCTGGGAGGATGGGATGAACTTGTTGAAAACCATGCGCGGCCTGGTCGCCGCGAGCCTCGCGGCGCTTGCTCTTATGGGGGTGCAGAGCGCGACGGCGCAGGACAGCGAACGTTATGGCGAGCAGAAGGTGGTCTATCATATCAACGGCAATGGTGGTGAGGACGACAAGGCCTATCGCGGCGCGCTGCGCAACGCGCAGAACCACATCAACGCCGTCGGCGTCGACAACATCGAGCTGAAAGTCGTGTTGCATGGCAACGGCGTCGGCCTGCTGCAGAACGCCATGAGCAACGAGCAGTTGCAGATGGACGTGACCAACCTGCGCGCGCAAAACGTCGTCTTCGTCGTGTGCAACAACACGTTGACGGGCCGCGACATCAATTACGAGACCGACCTCTTCGAGGTCTTCTCCGATCACATCGTCCCCTCGGGCGTGGCCGAGCTGAGCTACCTGCAGGGTCAGGGCTATACCTATGTGAAACCGTGACGCATCGCTGGGCCGCCCGTTGGCGGCCTAGCGCCCCCCGGCAACGGTCAGACCCAAAAGCCGCCAAAGCTGCATGCCGCCGCGGTAGTAGCTGATCTTCTCCGCCGGAAAGCCCGCGCCGATCATCGCACGGATCGCGGTGGGCGACTGGCCGCACCATGGCCCGTTGCAGAACAGCGCCACGCGCGGCGCCGCCGCGCAGTCCCAGCCTTCGAAATCAGGCTCGCATCCGAGCTCGCCCAACCGGTCGGTGATCCGATCCCACGGCAGGTGGATCGCACCGGGAATGGTGCCGCCCTCGAACCACTCTCGGGTGCGGCTGTCGATAACCACCGCCTCGGGGTCCTCCAGCATTTCCAGAAGCTCCAGCTCGCCGATCGTCGTGACGCCCTCTTCGGGGGTCATAGGCTGGATGCAGAACGGCGGGCAGGCGCGCGAGGTCTTGGCGAAATCGCCGGTGAGGACCGCCTCGTTGTCCTGTTCGCGCATGATCTCGACCGGACCGTCCGGGGTCTCGACCGTGACCGACATGCGGTCAGCGTCAAGGCCGACCGGCTCGGTCAACGCCGGGGCTGCAAGGAGGGAGAGAAGGGCGGCAAAGGTGGCATAGCGGATCATGGCGGGTCTCCCTATTGCGCGGCCAGTGGCACACGCGCGATGCGGCAGCGGTCCCAGAGCGTTTCCAGCGCCGAGGCGAGCCGGTCGAGATCGGCCTCGCTGTGAACGGGCGAGGGCGTGATGCGAAGCCGCTCGGTGCCGCGCGGCACGGTGGGATAGTTGATCGGCTGGATATAGATGCCGAACTCGTCAAGCAGCAGGTCCGACAGCCAGCGGCATTTCACCGGATCGCCCACCATCACCGGCACGATATGGCTTGGGTTCGGCAAATGCGGAATTCCGGCGGCGTCGAGCCGGGCGCGCAGGCTGGTGACCCGCTCGGCCTGCATCAAGCGCTCGTCGCGCGAGGTCTTGAGATGGCGCACGGCGGCGCAGGCCCCGGCGGCCACGGCGGGCGGCAACGCCGTGGTGAAGATGAAGCCCGAGGCGAAGCTGCGCACGAAGTCGCACAGCGCGGCAGAGGCCGCGATATAGCCGCCCATCACGCCGTAAGCTTTGCCGAGCGTACCCTCGATCACGTCGATGCGGTCCATCAGCCCCTCGCGCTCGGCGATGCCGCCGCCGCGTGGGCCATAAAGGCCGACGCCATGCACCTCGTCGAGATAGGTCATGGCGTTATAGCGCTCGGCCAGATCGCAGATTCCCGCGATGGGCGCGATGTCGCCATCCATCGAATACACGCTTTCGAAGGCGATGATCTTGGGCGCATTGGCGGGCAGGGTGGCAAGCTTGGTTTCCAGATCGGCAAGATCGTTGTGTTTCCAGATCAACCTTTCGGCGCGGCTGTGGCGGATGCCCTCGATCATGCTTGCGTGGTTGCCTGCGTCCGACAGCACGATGCAGCCCGGAATGCGCGCGGCCAGCGTGCCTAGGCTGGCCCAGTTCGAGACGTAGCCGGAGGTGAACAGCAGCGCCGCCTCCTTGCCGTGGAGATCGGCCAACTCGCGCTCCAGCGCCACGTGGTGGCTGGTGGTGCCAGAGATGTTGCGCGTGCCGCCCGCGCCTGCCCCGACCTCGTCGATCGCCTCGTGCATCGCGGCCAGCACCCCTGGGTGCTGGCCCATGCCGAGGTAATCGTTGGAACACCAAACGGTCACCTCGGTAGGCGCTTCACCGTTATGCCGCGTGGCCGCGGGAAACGCGCCGCGGTGGCGTTGAAGCTCCGCGAAATGGCGATAGTTGCCCTCGTCTTTCAAACGCTCGAGCTCGGCTGCGAAGAATGTGTCGAA
Organism: uncultured Limimaricola sp.; assembly: GCF_964022235.1. Classification (NCBI taxonomy): domain Bacteria; kingdom Pseudomonadati; phylum Pseudomonadota; class Alphaproteobacteria; order Rhodobacterales; family Paracoccaceae; genus Limimaricola; species uncultured Limimaricola sp. The sequence goes on from NZ_CAXHZL010000006.1 coordinate 163,463, forward strand.
CGTCACCCGCTACTGCCCCGCCGCCTCTTTCGCGATGCCGTCGAGCAGCGACTGCACCTCCTGCATCGGGCCATCGGGAAAGGTCCGGTAGCCGATCTCGACCGCGCCCTCCTTGTCGGTCACGAAGATCCCGTAGGGGCAATGCGCGATGTTGGACGGATCGGCCTCCATGACCTTTCGCGACACCACCGCCGAGCAGAACAGGAACACGTCGGCGGCTTCGAATAGCTTCACGTCGCTACCGACATCCTCGCCGGTGCGGTTGAGCATGTCGCCCACGTGACTCACGTAATCGACCACCAGCCCCTCTCCGACGATGGCGCTCTCGACGCTGAAGGTCGCGTCTTCGAAGCTGCCGTCGAAGGGGTAGGTGACCATCTCCTGCGCCGTAGCCGTCCCGGTGCCCAAGGCCACGAGGCCCGCCATCACGATCCGTTTCATGCCGTGCTCCTCCCGTGATGCGCCGGTATCGGCGCGGTTGCGGCGGCCGGACATCTGCCTGGCCGCCGGAGTGGCTCAGCCGCCGTGCGCCTCGAGATAGGCGATCACGGCCGCGATATCCTCGTCGCTCCTGAGACCGGCAAAGGACATCTTGGTGCCTTTCATGTAGCCGCGCGGATCGGCGAGAAAGCCGGCCAGCGCGCCATGATCCCATGCAAGACCGCCCGATCCGGCCTCTTCCATCACACCCGAGTAGCGGAAGCCCTCGGCGGTGCCTGCGGTGCGACCGACGATGCCGTTGAGCTGCGGGCCGCTGCGGTTCTTGGCATTCTCGCCGACTTGGTGGCAGGCGCTGCATTTCTTGAACACGCGTTCACCCGCCGCGACCAGTTCGGGGTCCGGCCCGGCGCTGGCGTCAGGGGCAGCCGCTTCCTCGACAGGGGCACCCTCAGCGGGGGCTCCTGCATCGGGAGCCGCTTCAGAGGCGTCCCCCCCCGCCGGAGCCGCTTCTTCGGCAGCGTTCTCGGCGGGGGTGTCGCCTGCCTCGGCCGTAGGTTGGTTGTTGCCGACCGCCGCTTCTGCGGTCTCCGCCCCGGCGGGCTGGGTCTCGGTAGAATCTTCGACTTCGATCGCCGTGTCCTCGACCTCCGCGTCGCCTTCGGAAGATCCGGGCGTCACGTCGAGCACAGCGGCACGCATGGTGATTTCGACCTCACCCTTGCAGTCGCTCATGCAGGCTTCGGCCGCGAACTTTGGCAGCTCGGTCTCGGGCCGGTCGTCGGGCTTGAAGCCGTCCTCGTTTGGCATCTCGACTTCGGCGAACGTCTCGTTCGAGAGCACGAAGTCATCCTCGACCACGTTGTTGAGATAGAGCAGATAGGCCGTCAGCGCGTAGACTTCGTCCGGCTCCAGCGACTGCGCGTCGCCGAACGGCATGGCGCGGTGGACGTAGTCGTAGACCGTCGAGAGGTAAGGCCAGTAGGAGCCCACGGTCTTGACCGGGTCCTTGCGCTCCAGCGTGCCGTCGCCGCCTGCGAGCTGCGGCCAGCGGCCGACCGCCTCGCCAAAGTCGCCGTGACAGGCGGCGCATTTCTCGACGAAGACCTCCTCGCCGGTCCAGACATCGCCCGACCCTTCGGGCAGGCCCTGACCGTCGGGGCGCACATCGATGTCCCAGGCGGCGATCTCTTCGGGGAGCGCCTCGCGGCCAAGCCCGTAGCCGCCATCGCGGGCGGGGGCGGGGGTTTCGGCGACAGCCATCTGCGGCGCGGCGGGCGCTTCGGTGTCTGCGGCGGGCGCTTCTGCCTCCTGCGCGTTGGCGGCGCTCACGAAGGACACGCGGGCGGGTGCAGGCATGTCGACGACGAACTGATCGGCCAGCACATAGGCCAGCGTCAGAACACTCGCAGTGCCAGCGGTGGCGGGAGCCAGGATTTTAAGAAACTTCGACATTTTCCGCCTCGCCGCGTTCGTTGACATGCCAGGTCTGGATGCCGTTGTTGTGGTAGATCGAGTTCTCGCCGCGGATTGCCCGCAGGTCGTTCTTGGTCGGCTGCACATAGCCAGTGGAATCATGCGCGCGGCTTTGCAGCAACAGCGGCTTCCCGTCCCAGTCGAACTCGAAGTAGAAGCGGTGCATCGACTTGTCGAAGCTCGGCCCCGACATACGCGCCTCGTGCCAGTTGTTGCCGCCGTCGAGCGTCACGTCCACGCGCGGGATGGTGCCGCGTCCGGACCAAGCGACGCCTGTGAGCACGGTCGGCCCCTTGGAGTGCAGGATCGGCGCTTGCGGGCTGGGGTTGGTGATCACGGACTTGGCGTCCATCTCCCAGGTGAAGCGGCGGGCGATGCCGTTGTCGAGAAGGTCGGTGTATTTCGATGTCTCCTCGCGGTGATGCCACGGCTCGTCGCCAACCTCGATCCGGCGCAACCACTTGATCCACATGTTGCCTTCCCAGCCGGGAACGACGAGGCGGACCGGGTAGCCCTGCTCGGGGCGCAGCGCTTCGCCGTTCATCTTGAAGGCGACAAGGCAGTCGTCCATCGCCTTTTCGATCGGGATCGAGCGGGTCATGGCGCTTGCGTCGGCACCTTCGGGCATGATCCATTTGCCATTGGTCTTCACGCCCGCCTCTTCGAGCAGAAGCCGCAGCGGCACGCCGGTGTACATGACGTTGTGGATCATGCCGTGGGTGTACTGGCAGCCGTTGAGCTGCGCGCCCGCCCATTCCATGCCCGAGTTCGCCGCGCATTCTAGGAAATAGACCCGGTTCTCGCGCGGGAAGCGCATCAGGTCCTGCATGGTGAAGATCAGCGGCTTGTCGACGAGACCGTTGATCATCAGCCGGTGCTGCACGGGGTCGACCTCGGCAATGCCGGCGTGGTGCCGCTCGAAGCACAGCCCGTTGGGGGTGATGATGCCGTCGAGTTCGTGCAGCGGCGTGAAGTTCACCGAGGAGATCGGGTCGGCGGTCAGCCAATCGACGTTGCGGCGGATCACGTGCGACTCGAACTGCGAGGGCGTGCCATAGGGGCGCGCATCGACGCCGTCGCCCAAGTACTGCATCCAAGGCTGAAGCTCGGTGATCGCGGGATCGGCGGTCTGGGCGGCCAGTCGGCTGCCTGCGACCGCACCGCCGGCGGCAAGCGCGCCGGTCAGAAAGCCGCGCCGCGAGGGGGCGGGATCGTTGCTCATGCTCGGGGTCCTCTTGTCGTCCATATCGCTCGGGCGGCTCATCCGGCCACCACGTCGACGCTGCTGTTGGGGTCTATGGAAACGGTGCCCTGTTTGCGGATGTGGCTTTCCACCACGTCCCAGATCGCGGGCCCTTCGGTGCCTTCGTTGACGCTGGCCCAGCCCGCGACGACGTAGGACTTCGACGGGTCGATCTTTTCGCCCGAAGCCAGATGCGTCATCTCGGTGACCCGGCTGCCCTGAGGCTGGGCGATGTCGATGCGGTAGCCCATGCCACCGACGCGCACCATGTCACCACCCTGCTGATAGTAGGGGTCGGGGTTGAACAGGTTGTCGGCCACGTCCTCGAGGATCAGCTTCAGCGTCTCGCCGGTCATCTCCGAGCGGTAGGCCGCCGGGTAGCTCATGGCGGTGGCGTTGAACACGTCCTCGCGGGTGATCTCCTGTCCGGGCATCAAGGAGGCCCCCCACCGAAAGCCCGGCGACAGCGCGATCTCGGCCTCGCGCTCCTCGATCAGCGCGTTGCAGATGAGGTCGTCCCATGTGCCGTTGAAGTTGCCGCGCCGGTAGAGAAGCGAATCCGTGGTGCCCAGCACCTCGGCCATCTCGTCCTTGAACGGCGCACGGGTCTCCTCGACCAGCGCGGTCATCTCCGCATCGGGCGCGATCACGTCCGAGAAGATCGGGATCAGCCGGTGCGACAGACCCTTGAGCGCGCCGTCCTGCACGTCCAGATCGACACGGGAGACGAATTTGCCATGGCTGCCCGAGGCGATCAGATGCGTGGTGCCGATCAGCACCGGTTCGGGCAGGGCGTCGTGGGTGTGGCCCGTGAGGATCACGTCGATGCCCGGCACCTGTGCAGCCATCTTGCGGTCGACGTCGAAGCCGTTGTGCGACAGCACCACGACCACCTCGGCGCCCGCGTCGCGCGCCTCCTGCACCACCTCGGCCATCCGCTCCTGGCGCACGCCGAAGCTGAGATCCGGGAACATCCAGTTGGGGTTGGCGATGGGGAGGTAGGGAAACGCCTGGCCGATCACGGCGATCGAGGTGCCGCCGCGCTCGAACATCTTGTAGGGTTCATAGGCCGGCTCGTCCCACGTCGCGTCGAAGATGTTCGCGCCGAGGAAGGCAGGGTCGAGCTCGTTCTCGACGATCTCGTTGACGCGGTCGATGCCTAGCGTGAACTCCCAATGCGAGGTCATCGCATCGGTGCCGAGCGCGTTGAACAGCCGCACCATGTCGGCGCCTTGGGTCTTCAGCGCGGGAAGGGAGCCCTGCCAGGTGTCGCCGCCATCGAGCAGCAGCGCATCGGGCCGTTCGGCGCGGATCGCCTTGAGCACGGTGGCGATGCGGTCGAGACCGCCCATGCGACCGTATTCGCGCCCCAGTGCGACGAAGTCGTCATAGGTCAGCGCGTAATCGAGCGCCGAGCCGTCTTCGATGCCGTAAAGTTTGCGAAAGGCGGCCCCGGTGACGTGGGGCACGAGGCCGCGCGCTTCGCCGACGCCGAGGTTGATCTCGGGCTCCCGGAACCAGATCGGCTGGGTCTGGGCGTGGATGTCGGTAATATGGATCAGCGTGACGTTGCCCGGGCCACCGGTGCCGATCAGGTCTTCCTGGCTCAGCCGCTGCTGGGCCGCGAGCCGCGACCAGTCGCCAAAGCCGGAAGCGCCCCAGAGCGCCGAGGTGGCAAGGCCGGCCTGAAGGAAGTGTCGGCGGGCGATCATGAGCGGTCCTTTCGGATCAGATGCTAGAATTTGAATATGTTTGGGCGAAATCACCCCGCCACGGGCAAGCCCGGGCGGGGTGGTGTCTTAGTTGCGGACCGAGGGTCCTTCGACGGAAAGACCGTTGCCGCGCGAGGCGACGTAAAGCTCGAGCGCCACGAACTCCGGGCTGCCCGGCGAGAAGGTCTCGGCGCGGGTGTCGCGGATGCAGCCCTTGAAGCGGTCCTGCACGGCGTTGAGCTTGCCGTTCTTGAGCCGGTAGGTCGGAAAGCCGTTGATCTGGCCTTGGCTCAGGTGATCGGCGCGGATCATGTTGTCGTAGTTGTCTTCGTGACAGTTCGCGCAGGCCAGTTCGAGCTGGCCATAGCGGGTGTAGTAGATCTCCTTGCCCATTTCCCAGGTTTCCTGGACCGGGCCGTCGATCGCCACGTCGACCGGCATGCCGCGCGACACCGACGAGATCAGCGCCGTCATCTCGACCATGCGGTCGCCGGTATAGTCCCAGGCCTCGGCTCCGGCCCGCTCGGTGACGCATTCGTTGATCTGCATCTCGAGCGTCTGCACCTCGGCGCGTTCCTCATCCCACTTGGGATAGCTCGCGCGCACGCCCTTCAGGGCTTCGGGGTTCTCGTGGCACGAGGCGCAGGACTGGTCATCGGGGCCCATGGCGGTCTCGAAATCGGCGCGCGCGTTGTCGACGCCGATCATGCCGGGGTTCTCGAAGTCGTCCTCTTGGAGCGCCTGCGTCTCGGACGAGCGGTATTCCCAGCCCGAGAAGATCTCGCTGACGTATTCCATGTGCTCGGGCGCGGGGGCCTTGGTCACGATCTCAATCTCGCCGTCGATCGTGAATCCGACCTCCTGCGCAATGGCGACCGGAGCGGCCAGCCACAGCGCCAGCCCGGCGGCGCCTGTCTTCAGCGTCTGTCTCATTCCGGTCTCCTCCCCGAAAGCGGTTGCTGCCGCATCAGCCGACGGCGATCTCCTTGCTGTCCTCGTAGACGGAGCCGTCGTCGTCGTACCAGGTGAAGGCGAAGGTTCCCGATTCCGGCACCTTGGCCTGGAATTCGAGAAACGGGTTGGTCGAGATCGCGGGCTCGAAGGTCACGTCGATGACGTTCTCGCCGTTGAAGTCGCAGGTGAAGCGATTGATGATCGAGCGCGGGATGAGGTTGCCCTCCTTGTCCTTGCGCTGCCCCGATTCCATCGGGTGCGAGATCAGGGTCTTGATCGTGATGACCTCGCCTGCGGTGGCGTCCTTGGGGACGCGTACGCGGGGGGTGACGTTCTCTGCCATGTCCTAGTTCCTTTCCCGGGGCCTCAGCCGCCGCATCCGCCGATCGTGACCTTCACCTCCTGTGCCGCGCGCGCGAAGCTGCCGTCGGCCATCTTGGCGATGGCGACCACTTCTTGCGTGCCGGCAAGGCGGATCCGGGTCGAGGCCATCTGCGCGCCCGCGAGCGGGCCGAAGTGGAACACGCCGACGTCGGGGTTCGGGTTGCCAGTGGCGAGGATCATGATCGACTCCGCGCCCGGCGCGTCGACCTCGACCGGCACCGTGTTGCCGTTCTCGGCGATCTCGGGCGCGGTCAGGGTCAGGCCGGTGTCGGCCATCTCGGCACCGCCGGTGAATTCGGCGATCATGTCCTCGGTTGGGGTGGCCAGCGCCATGCGCCCGCCAAGCATCACCGTGAGGCCGCTTCCGGCCAGCACGGCGAGGGTCTGTCTGCGTGAAAAGCTCATCTCTCTCCTCTCCTGCCGCACGCGATCATTCCTCGTGCAGCGTCATCAGGTAGGCGACCACATCCTCGATCTGTTCCGCCGTCAGCAGCGGCGGCAGATCCTCGGGCGCCGCCTTGCCGGTGAAGTCGTCGCCGGGGCGGATGAAGCCGCTGGTCTTGTAGAAGGCCGGCATGATGGTACCGGGGAAGGTCATCTTGGCGTTCGAGACGATGCCGCGAAGTTCGGCCTCGTTCCAACGATCGGCGGCGCCATCGAGCGGCGGGCCGACGTCGCCGTGAAACGGCTCGGCCTCGAGCGCGCCAACCTGGTGGCAGGCGATGCAGTTGCCAAGGCTGCGGGTCGTCATGACCTTGGCCCCCGCTTCGGCATTGCCGGCGATCCCGTTCAGCGATGTCTCGACCTCGCCGTATTCACCATACGCCACAGCGTCGGGCGCCACGACTTCGGCCTGTGCGACGGTGCCGGCCAGTGCCAGCCCGAGCGCGAATGCGATGTATCGCGTCATGTCTCCTCCCTGCGGCATTTTGTCCTCCGAACCGAGGTTAGACCGAGTCCGGACCCGCAAGCAATAACATATTTGATTTATTGAATACGGTGCCGGAAAGCCGTGACGTCACCGTGGCTTGTCGGCCATCTCGAGCATTCGCGCGTGGTATTTCTGGAACGACTCGTCGCCCTCATAGCCGTGTTCGACAACCCAGTTGAGCAGGTTCAGCGTCGTGCTGGCGCCGAAGGCGCCGGGCATCACCGCCACCGCCGCGCGGGGGGCCGCGACGCTCGATGCGACCTCTTCGGGCAGGAACATCATGGTCGGGGTGAACAACAGCCCCCAGCGCGCCACCATCTCTTTTTCGGGCAATACCGTGCCATCGAAATCGGTCACCTCGATGTCGCCGAACATGTTGAGTTGCACGACGAAGAAGCGCTCGCGCAGCGCCGCATCGATCTCGGGGACCACAAAGACCTCCTCGTGCATCTTCTTGCAGTAGATGCAGCCGCGCTGCTCGACGAGGAGCATGAGGCGCAGGCCTTCGTCGTTGGCCTCGGCCAGATCCTCGCGCAGATCGCGGAAGGTCTCGCGCATCCAGGGCGCCTTGTGCAGCCCATCGTCGCCGATGACCGGCTCGGCCAGGGCGGGGAGGGTCATGAAGGCAGCGGTCAGGAGTGAAAGCAGCGGGGCGAGGCGTTTCATCTTGGTCTCCCTTGCTCAGCCAAAGCGGCTGAAGACGGAAAAATTGTCCAGCATCCACTGGGCGATGAGATTGACCGAGTTGGTGGCGATCAGCAGGCCGAACACCACGAGCAGCCCGCCGGTCAGTTTTTCGACCGCGCCGAGATGGTGGCGAAAGCGGGCCATGAAGCGGGTAAAGGGCGCGATGAAGACGGCGGCCAACAGGAAGGGCAGGGTCATGCCGATGCCATACGCCAACAGCAGCCACGCGCCTTGGGCGGCGGTCTGGGTGCTGCCGGCGGTGAACAGGATGACGCCCAGCACCGGTCCGACGCAGGGGGTCCAGCCGAAGGCGAAGGCCAGGCCCATGACGAAGGCCCCCGCGAGGCCGATGTTGCCGACCTCGCCCCGCTCGAGCTTGAACTGCCGGTAGAGCAGGGCGATCGGCAACAGCCCCAGAAAGTGAAGCCCCATCAGGATGATGATCGCCGCCGCGACCCAGCGCAGCAGTCCGAACCATTCGCGCAGGACCTGACCCGCAAGGGAGGCCGAGGCCCCCAGTGCCACGAAGACCACGATGATCCCGGCGCAGAACAGGGCGGTGAAGAGCAGCGCCCGGCCCCGGTCGACCGCGGCTGTCCCGGATACGGCCCCGGCTTCGGCGTGCCGCGCTCCGGTCCCGGCGAGATAGCCGAGATAGAAGGGCACCATCGGTAGGATGCAGGGTGAGAGAAACGACAGCAGCCCCGCCAGAACCGCGCCGCCAAGCGTGACCTCGAACATCCGCTCCCCCGGTTGCCGCATTCACATTCCCATACTATTATATGTGCAAATGAACCCGTCAATCGGCCCCCTCATGTTGCGCGCTCTGATCCTGTCGCTTGGCCTGTGGGCCTCTGCCCCCGCTTCCGTGCAGGCGGCGCTGGAGCTGGTGATGGTCGAGGAGGCGGGCTGCGTGTGGTGCGCGCGTTGGAACGCCGACATCGGGCCTATCTATCCCAAGACCGAAGAGGGCGAGGCCGCGCCCTTGCGCCGGATCGACCTGCGCGAGGATTTGCCCGAGGATCTCGAGCTTGCGCGCCCGGCGGTGTTCACGCCGACCTTCGTTCTGGTGCAGGACGGAGTGGAGCTGTCGCGGATCGAAGGCTACCCGGGCGAGGATTTCTTCTGGGGTCTTCTCGGGCGGATGTTGGAGCAGGCGGAAGGCGGCACCTACAGCGAGGGTGACGCGGAGGTCACGCAGCCATGAGCCTTCTTTCCTCGCAGGATTGCGGACCCCGGCCCGGCTGCCTAAATAGCGGGCCTGACACCGGGCGGAAGCAGTTCGCCGCAGAGCGGAGTAGGCGAATGGCACTGCCGAAGATCACCAACGACATGAGCGAGGCCGACCTCGATCTGATGATGCGCAACGCATCCGAGGCTTCGGATTTTCTCAAGGCGTTGGGTCATGAGGGTCGGTTGATGATCCTGTGCCACCTCGTCACCGGCGAGAAGTCGGTCAACGAGCTGGAGCAGCTGCTTTCGGCGCGGCAGGCGGCGGTGTCGCAACAGCTTGCGCGGCTGCGCCTCGAAGGGCTGGTGACGCCGCGCCGCGATGGCAAGACGATCTACTACAGCTTGACCGATGACCGGCCCCGCCGGATCATGGAGCTGGTTTACGAGCTGTTCTGCCGGTCGGAATGATCGGCGGCGCGCCGGGGAGGGCGCGCGCTCCGGGGAGGATGTCGAATGCTTGACTGGGTCGATGAGCCGACCCTCGCGGCGCTGTTTGGCTTGGGCGGCGGCGTCTTGCTCGGGCTTGCGGCGCGGCTGGGCCGTTTCTGCACGCTGGGCGCGATCGAGGATGCGCTTTATGGCGACAGCCTCGTGCGGATGCGGATGTGGGCGGTGGCCATCGCCATGGCGGTGGCGCTGGCCTCGGGGCTGACGGCGCTTGGCCTGCTCGATCCGAGCGACAGCTTCTACCTCGCGCAGGGCTGGAACCTCTGGGGCGCCGTCGCGGGTGGGCTGGTCTTCGGCTATGGCATGGCGCTGGCGGGCAACTGCGGCTATGGCGCGCTGGCCCGGCTCGGCGGCGGCGACATGCGGTCTTTCGTGATCGTTCTGGTGATGGGGCTCGCGGCCTATGTCACCCTGTCGGGGCCGCTTTCGGGACTCCGCGTGGCTCTGTTTGCTCCAAACTCCGCGACCGGGGCCTCGGGCATCGGCCACGCACTTTCGGGTCTGACCGGACTGCCGCTGGCGCTTTGTGGGGTGCTGATCGCCGCCGCGATCCTTGTCGCGGCGCTCTGGCCCCGTGCCGAGCCGATGCCGATCGGCGGCGCGCTTTGGGGCGGCGCGGTCGGGCTGGCCGTGGCGGGCGGCTGGGCCGGAACAGCTTGGTTGCATCGCGCCGGCTTCGACGCTTTGCCGGTCGTGTCGCATACGTTCTCGGCCCCTTTGGGCGAGACGATGCTTTACGCCATGACCTCAAGCGGCTCGGCGCTGAGCTTCGGTGTGGGCTCGGTGGCAGGCGTGCTCGTCGGGGCCTTCGTGGGCAGCCTCTGGAAGGGGCATTTCCGCTGGGAGGCCTGCGAAGACCCGCGCGAGCTCAAGCGGCAGATCCTCGGTGCGGCGCTGATGGGGTGGGGCGCCGTGACGGCCGCTGGCTGCAGCATCGGACAGGGGATCTCCGCGTTCTCGGTTCTGGCCTATAGCGCGCCGATCACGCTGGCTGCGATCGGGCTTGGTGCGGCGCTGGGACTGCGGCAATTGATCAGCGGCTTTGCCCCGGCCGAATGACGACACGCGCGGAAGCGCGTGACAACACATACAAACATCGTAATGTGTCTCAAATTTTTTCGGAGACATGCCCATGACCGTCACGCGCCGCCGATTGATTCAAACCGCCGCCGCATCCGGCGCGCTTATCTTGGGGCCGGGGCTGCGGCGGGTCTGGGCGCAGACCACCACGGCCGTGGGCGACGCGGAGGTGATGACGCTCAGCGATGGGCATCTGGAACTGCCCGAGAGCTTCCTGCTGGGCGAAGCGCCCGAGGCCGAGGCGCGCGAGATCCTCGCCGCCGCAGGGGTCGCCGCAGGCCCCTACCGGCCCGAGTGCAACGTGACCTTGTGGCGCGATGGCGATCGGCTGGTGCTGTTCGACGCCGGTGCGGGTCCGGCCTTCATGTCGAGCGCCGGGCAGTTGCCGGACGCGCTGGCCGCGGCAGGCATCGATCCCGGCGAGGTCACCCATGTCGTCTTCACCCATGCCCATCCCGACCATCTTTGGGGGGCGGTCGACGATTTCGACGAGCCGCTCTTTGCCAACGCCGAACATCTGATCGGTGGGTTCGAGCTGGATTACTGGAACGACCCCGCGACCCTCGGCACGATCGATCCCGCGCGCCAAAGCTTCGTGGCGGGTGCGGTGCGGCGGTTCGAGCTGCTCGGTGATCACCTGCGAAGCTTTGGCACCGACGAGGAGATCCTGTCCGGCGTGATCGCCGTCTCGACCCCCGGTCACACACCGGGTCACATGTCCTTTGCGCTGCACAATGGCGCAGCGTCGATGATGGTGATCGGTGACGCCGTCGGCAATGCGCATCTGGCCTTTGCGCGGCCGGACTGGCCCGCGGCGGCCGATCAGGACCCAGAAATGGGCGCCGCCACGCGGGTACGCCTGATGGACCAACTCGCCGCCGATGCCATGCCCATGATCGGATTTCACCTTCCCGGTGGCGGCATCGGACGGGTCGAGAGGGCGCAGACGGGATATAGGTTCGAACAGGGTTGAGACTCCGTCAGTCGGTCTCCAAGCGGGCCAGTGCGACGGCGATGTCGGCGTTGTCGAGGATGTACTGACCATATTCCCGACGCCAGACGAAGCCTTTGTCCCGCAATGCTGCAAGGGCGGTCTGAATGGTCGTCACGGCGGGCACCCGGCCACGGTGGGCGGCTTTCAAAGCGTCACGAGTCTCTTCCGCAAATGGCTGGAACGCGAGTCCCTTTCTCGCCATCAGTCGCAGGATTTCCTGTTGCAGCGGGGTCATCGACGCGATTTCGGACAGGGTGTCGATCTCGGCCTGCGCCTTGCGCTCCGCAGCGATCCGTTTCAGCGCCTCCGGCCCCGCCCCTTCGGGCGCGAAAATGAGATCGCGCAGGCAATCGGTCAGCAATTCCGGCCTGCGTCCGACGACCTCGAAGGCCGCTTCGAGATCCTCAGGAGAGAGCTTGGCGGTATCGGCAAGGGACTCGTTCACACGCGCGGCCATGCTCGAGACATAGGCTCTGCCTAGCGGCGGAAAGGGTCGGACGCTGCCGCCGAAGAACGGGGCCTGACGGTTCTGGACCAGCGTCGACAGCTTGTCGCGATGCGAACCGGTCATCAGGAGGTACAGGTGCCGATTGCCCGGCGCCTGATTGATTGCGTCACGGGCCGCCTTCAGGGCGAACATGGCATTGAGCCCGGCATCCGTTTCGACCGCCTGCTGCGCCTCGTCGATGATGACCACCAGATCCTTGCCCGTCGCCTTGATCAGATCTTCGAGGGCATCGGCGATGGTCCCGGACCAGGGACCGCTCTCCTTCAAGCCGACCGAGAACCCCAAGACGCCGACCCGGCTGACCGGACTATTCCTGCGCAGCCGCGAGATCAGCCCGTCATGCTGTTCCAATGCGGTCTTGATCCGCGAGATGATGAGATCCGCCGGGTCGGCGGACCGGTCGGACCACAGATCGACATAGATGACGGCGTAGCCCTTGCTGTCGAGATGCGGAATGAGGTCTGATCGCAGAAAGGTGGTCTTTCCGGTTCGACGCGGCGCTGCAAGGAACAGGCCCGCGAGAGAGCCGGTGAGCGGATCGGGCGTCAGCAGCGAGGCGATGCGGGCCGCATCCTCGGCACGCGGCACGTGAAGTGAAGGGGCCATTACGTGTCCTTACGCTTCTGTTACGTAAGTTACGTAGTGCATAAGTAAGCATGGGTAAAGGGGTGGGGTTCGCAGGCTCTGGTCTGCGAGGTACCTTGTGGCCAGTCCGGCGACGCGGCGAACCGCTCAGCTGCGTTCTCGCCGGAGTTCTGAAGCCAGCCTCGCCGCGATCCGAAACGCGCCATCCGGTGCGACCTGCCCAAGCAAGATTAATCGAGACGATGTCCGAGACCCCCGCGCCGGTTCATACCGACGCGGGGGCCTGCTGCCTGCCGCTCCGAACGGGGTCGAATGGGAGGCGGCCGACGACCCCACCGGAGCCCGAAGTTCGGTTCACCGGGTTGCCAGCCCCTGTCACGTGCCGAGCTACACGGCGAAGCGTGGCTGTGAGCGCGCAAGGTGGCGAAGCCCCCGATCCGGGGTCAGCTGTAGGCACCTGCCGAATAGGTCAGCTCATAGCTGTGGCTGTAGATCTCGAACACGATGCCGAAGGGGTCTTCGACATAGACCATGCGGTAGGGCTTGTCGTCGGGGAAGTATTCGCGGACCGGCATGCGCTGCTTGCCACCCGCGGCCACGATCCTTGACAGCAACCCTTCGAGATCCGGGTCCTGGATTGCGAAGTGGAACGTACCGTGCCGGCGAAACGCAAGGTTGTCGTCCGGGGCCTCGTTGCCTTCGAACTCGAACAGCTCGAAACCGATCCGGTCGGCGCTGGCCAGATGCGCGATGCGCAACCGCCCCCAGCCGGGACCAAAGACATCGGTGCACATCTGGCCGATGTCGCTGTCGTCCTCGACGATCTCGGTGGGCTGCATGATCGTGTAAAAGCCAAGAACATCGGCATAGAAGGTCACGGCGGCGTCGAGATCGGGGACCGAAAGGCCGATGTGCGAAAAGCTGCGGGGGGTCGGGCGCATGGGGTTGTCCTGTTTGCTGCGTTGTCCCGGCAGATCTAAACCTGTTAACCTCGGCATAAAAATTATCGTTTCGATGGAAAACGATAGTGGGTAGTGATGGTATATGCTGAACGCCCAATGGCTCGAAACCTTCACGGTCCTGAGCGAGACTGGTCATTTCACCCGCACCGCCGAGCTGCGCGGCATGACCCAGCCCGGGGTGTCGCAGCACCTTCGCAAGCTTGAGGCGCAGGTGGGCCAGACGCTGATCTCGCAGCAGGGCAAGGGCTTCAGCCTGACCCCGGCCGGGGAGGCTGTCGCGGCCATGGGGCAGGCGCGCCGTGCGGAGGAGCGCGCCCTCCGCGAGGCGATCCTCAGCGACGATCCGGATGTGGGCGAAGCGGTCATCGCCTGCTCGGGGAGCTTCGCGATGCTTCTTTATCCGGCGCTTCTGCCGATGATGCAGGCCGCACCGCATCTGATCCTGCGTCTTGAGGCCACCCCGCAGGAGGGGATCCTGTCAGGCGTGCTGGAGGGGCGGTTCGACATTGGCGTGGTCAGTCAGGAGCCTAGCCATCCCCGGCTCGCGGCAAGTCATATCGGACGCGAGGAGCTATGCCTCGTGCTGCCCGCGGTTGCGCCCAGCGATGCGCCAGAGACGCAGATCCGTTTCGCCGATCTCGACGCGCGTGGCCTGATCGCCCATCCCGACGGGTTCGCCTATGCCGAGGAGCTGCTCGGGCTCAATTTCCCGAGGGACTTCGCCGGGTCCGACCGGCTGCGCCTGCGCGGTTTCGTCAATCAGATCGGCCAGATCCCGATGCCTGTCGCGCATGGTGTCGGCTACACGCTGCTTCCGCGAAGCGGCGTCGACGCTTTCCCCCTCAAAACTAGGCTGCGTATCGAGGCGCTGCCCAAACGCCGCTATCACGAGCTGTGGCTGGTGGCCCGTCGCGGACGGCAGATGTCAGCGCGCCTGACCCGGGTCGCGCAAGAGATCCGCTCTGTTGCCGCCACGCTGGACGGGCGCTGAACGGCTCTCCTCCGTCGCCAGAACGGCTTGGCGCGCCGCCGATAGCCCTTTTGCAGGACGTTACCGAAGTCGATCTATCGATCCGGCGCGTCCGCGTTACCGTCCGGTCCCACGACATCCGCGCAAGGTTTACGGACAGGAAACACAGCGAAAAGGATCCTGGCGGATCAATACTCAATCGTCACCAGAACCGAGTCCGCATATTGGCCCGCGTGCAGCGCCTGACCCCCGAAGATCCGACCGTGAACGGTCGTCAACTGCGTGGCGGCCGTCCCTGTCGCATGCAGGTCGTTGCCGGGATCGTCGCCCCACGGGATGCTGCGCGCGGCATCCTGATAGAGCCCGTATCTGAGCTGCCCGCCAAGGCCAGTCATCCGGCGGTCGGTCGGACCGCTCGCCCCCGCGCCGCCCCCCGGACCCAGACGGATCGCATATGGCGTGGCAGCGGTGCAGCGGACGCCGAGCTGCGCCGCGCCATCGATGTGACCTCTGGTCGCGGGGTCGATCCGCCCGAAGTCGAGCGCGGCACCCTCCAGCTCGCATAGGGACGTCACACTGGCGCTGACCGTGAACGAAGGGATGAGTTTGACCGTAGGGCCGGTCTCCGCGCAGGAGGAAACGGGATATTCGATCGTGGCACCGGAGGACGCGGAAAACTCGGAGCTATAGTCGCCCGTACCGGTCACGGCACCTCTCGAGGTGATGTCTGCCTGCACGGGGATGGTTTTCTTCATCCCCAACCATGAGGTGACCTGAAGGTGGTAGCCGCTCCGGCCCGTATCCGCTATCCGCATGTCATAGGCGAGGGGGTCGCCGTCGGCACGGCGCATGTAGCGTGGCAGGTTCTGGCTCGCGGCTCCGCCGCTGCCGGTGCCGAAGCGCACGCAGATGCCGACGCTCGAAATCAACTGGGCGCAGGAGATGGTCAGGCTGCCCGAAGTGCTATGAACCACACCCTCTCTCAGGCTGACGGATCCAAAGGCGACATTCGTCATCGTGGCGCTGCAGCTGGACATGTTCTGCGCGACCGAAGGGGCGGGTGACAGAAACGACAGTCCGATGATCAAGGCACGCAGGGCAGGGCGCATCACAGGCATGGCAGGTGTCCTGAAACAGGGTTTGAAACGGCCGGGAGGATCGCTTCGCACCGTGTCGCGCCTTGTTCGGCGACGATGACCGCGCCGGCGCCGGCATCCTGCAACAGGACCTGTCCGTCATAGCCGACATCGAAGCCGTTTGCGCGGCCATCCACTGTCACCGGCGTGCCGAGAGCAACCGGCGCTCCCGTCCGATCGACCAGCGTGACCAGGCGGGATTGTGAGATGTCGGAAATGCCGAAATCGACCGTGACGCCGCTTCGGCGGGCGGGAACGGCCTCGCTTGCGGTTGACAACCAGACCGCGTCGCCCGGCAGATCGCCGACATCGACCGACAGGCGATTGCTGTAGTAGGAGTTCAGCCCTGAAACCAACGCGTGGCCATTTGAGCCGGTGCGCGCCACTTCCCGGTTCTGCAGGCGCACGGGGATGTCGCCGCGCCCGGCATCGACGATCGCGAAGGCGTCGTTGATCTTCGGCCCAGCAGCCAGACGCCGATCGATATAGGCGACCGCGCCCTGAAACCGGGCTTCGGCCGATGCGCCGCCTGAGGCGACGTCGATTTGCCCCGCCGCACGGCCGTACCGGGTTTTGCGCTCCAACCGCGCGCCGATCCGGGCCTCGTCGTCGTCACGGGTGGCCTGCAGGCTATAGCCCATCGCTTCGGGGCGCTCATCGGGCATCAGCGATGTCAGAATGCTCGCGCGCTGTCTGTCGTCGACCTGAATTTGGTGCGTCCTGCGGCCCCTGAGCAGGTTGAACAGCACCGCACCATGCGCCTCGCCGCTCTCGAAATCATGGCTCGCACTCAGGCTCAGGGTGCCGCCGATCCGGTCGAACGCGTGCGAATAGCCCACGCCCGCTACGCGATTGCGACGCTGTGCCTGATCGGACCGAACGTAGTTGAGCCCGAACCTCTGGTCCCCTCCGGTGACCCCCACGGAAAGCACGTCGCGGGCGGTGGGCGGGCGTATCGCGGTGCCGCTGGTCCCGGTCGCGCGATCGATGCCATAAGCGAGATCGGCCAGATCGTCCGAGCCGCGGTAGAGGCTCGCGCTCACCGACAGCCAGTCCAGCGGATAGGCCGACATGGTGACTTCGCCGAATTGGCCGGTCTGACGGCTGTCGCGGCTCGCCCCCGCGGTGATCGACATTTCGGCAATCTGCCCCAGAGCATACTCCATCCCGACCCCGGCGAGATAGGTCTCGTCCATCCCCTCGACATGCCCCGAAAGGGTGAGATCCCGCGTCGCGCCGACGCGAACGGTCGCCGACGCCGCCGTCTGGTCGAGGTAGCCACTGTCGATCGAACCATAGCCGAGGCGCGGGCGTCCCGCCTCGACCGAATAGTCGAGCACGCCCCGCCGAAGCAGGTTGCGCGCGCCGAAGAACGGCATGTCCTGCAGTCGAGTCTCACCCCCCGGGCCACGCAGGGCAATGGTCGCCGTACCAGCCCCGGTCGGGACCGGCACGTTGTCGAGCTGGAATCGACCCGGCTCCACCACGCCCGAATAGACCGCCGCTCCTTCCACGAAGACGTCGACGGTGCTCGGCACTGCGGCACGCCCCGAATAGGTCAGCAACGGCGCGGTCACGAGGTCGCGCCGCAGCGCAAAGTCCTTTTGGACCTGCAACCCACCGAGCCGCACGGCCCGGCCCCACGACAACGAGGAGGTCGTCATGTCGCCGAGCCGGAACGACAGGGCCCGGTCGATTGCGTCGCGCTCGATCGTGGTGTCGTACCGCAGCCATTGCGTGTCTTGGGGTTGGTCGAGCGGGACAACCGCGTAGCCCGTCGTGCCACCCCGCCCCCAAGGCGTGAAGATCCAAGCGTCGAGCGCAAGACCCAATCCATCCGCGTGGGTGGCGCCCTCCGCGTCCCTGCGAATCCGCAGGGTCCCATCGTAATTGATGGCAGCCCCATATGAGGGGTCGGCGCGGAGGATCTCGGCCCGCGGTGGCCCAAGACGCTGCGGTGCCAATGCGCTCGGGGAGACATCGATCTCCACGCGTTGACGCATGGGATCATAGCGATAATCGAGCGATGGTATCGCATCCAGCGCGACGACCTCACCACCGGGAGGCGCGTCGAAGCCCAGTTCGACAAGCTCGGTAACCGGGGAGGACAGACGCCCCGCTGCGTCTCGCCGAAACTCGGCGATCAACCCGGTCGGCGCGCCGTTGATCACGACATCCAGAAACAGGATCTCGTCACCCCCGGCCAGGGGCGAGATCGGCAATCCGGCGTCCGGATCAACCAGATCCTGCGCCGAAGCGCTCAAGGCCGCCCCCAAGACGACGACGAACGGGGCCGCCTTCAGGGTGGCGGCGACGATCGCGGCAATACCTTGGTCGTTTCGCGCTCGTGTCACCACGCGGCTCGTCCGCCCCCGCGTTTCAGTTCGAGAAGCATAGGGGCACCGAGTGCCGGATGCGCAGGCTGATCTGACCGGGGGGGCGCGAGGCGTCGGGCAGCCTGTCGACCAGCACCCGGTAGCATTCGCGTCCCCTTGGCGCGGTGCCCGAAAGCCGGACGATGCGCGCCGTCAGTTCCTGACGCGGGCCAAGCTGTGCCATCGGCGGGCTGATCGCCACGGCCTGCGTAGGTCGCAACTGGTCCGCTGCCGTCCCTTCGGTCCAGGCAAAGACCCGCATTTGTATCACCGCCCCCGACTGGCGCGTGGACCGCACGGCCAGCGTCGTTTGCGCCGCATCGCCGGGCACTTCGAGACGGGTCGGTGCGACCGAAATGCCTTGGGCGGTGGCGGGCAGAGCGGTGCCCAGAATCAGGCAGAGGGGCATGGCCCAACGGGCGGATCGGCGCAGAAGACTGGCGCACATGGCATCGCTCCTCAGTAATTGACCGTGACGGAGATGACGTCGTTGTAGGTCCCGGCCTTGTAGGTTCCGGCCGGCACGCGACCATAGATGCTGACAGTATTCTCCTGCGCGGTGGCGAAGCTCCCAATGCCGACGCCCGTCCCGATCGGGATGGGTGACAGCCGATTGACGTTGGCAAAGAGCTGGTAGGGCACGAAGGCCCCTGCGCCATCGCTCATGCGCCGCTGGCCTGCGTTTTCGTTGGCACCGCCGCCGATCACGACCGTCAGGAGCGGCTTGCTCGCCGAACAGGCGACCGAGATCACCGCCGGAGCGACGTCGTCGGTATGCGCACCAAGGTTGATCGCGGAAAAGTTGAGTGTCGTCGCCTCGATCGAGCAGGTGTCCGCGACCGTGGCAGTCACGCTCAGGTTCGTCGTCTCCGTTGCCGCGAGAGCGGGATTCGATGCGGCCGTCATGACCGACAGACAGCCCATGAGTGCGGCAAAGGAGCAGTGGTACCGTATCATCATGTCCTCCTCGGGACGTTGCGAGGCAAGCGCTCTCAGAACGGGGGCCCGATCTGATCGGCCCTGCCGATGGAAAACTGTGAAAATGTCGTAATGAACTGATGGGTCTGAAAAAAATGCCAATAGGCGGGCAAAGCTTCGAACCAAACACGGCACCAAACGTGGTCAATGATTGCAAACTATACGAATGGGCATGGCGTGCAATCTCAGGTGGTTGCGAAAAGGGGCATACTGAATCCGCAGATTGATTTGTGTACCTGACGTGCAACACTGCTGTGTCCGTGTGGGTACTGATCCGTCAGGAGAGAGCCGGTCGTCTCGAAGTCCAGCCTGCTGAATTCTCGGCATTTCTTTGCGCGATCATTGAAATGCCCTGCTCGGTTATTCCCGTTCGGCGCACCAATGATGGCATGGATTTCCGTAAGGACTTGAGACGCCGCTGCATATGAAAACCTGCCAAATCCGTCGGCGAAGCGACGATGGGGATGTGTCAGGGATTCGGCCGCGACCTCAGCGGGGAACCGTCGAGACGCCGCATCCTCTTTTCTTGCACGGTGCGGCAGGACGCGCGGCAGCGCCCGTTGCTGGCAATCGGCGCTCTATCGAGAAGGGCCATGCCTCGGATGCGTTTCCGTAGCGAGACCTCAGTCTTGGTCGGCCCCAACTCCGGCGGCAGCCTCCAATGTCGCGATGTCGATCTTGCCCATCTGCATCATCGCTTCCGTCACGTGCTGCACGACGGCACCATCCGAATGCGCCAACAGGTCGGGCATTCTCTTGGGAATGATTTGCCACGAGACGCCAAAGTGATCTTCGAGCCAGCCACAGCGCCCGGCCGTTCCCCCCTTGCCGATCAAGGCGGTCCAAAGGCGGTCCGTTTCCTCCTGATCCTCGGTCAGAACGCTGATCGAAGCGGCGGGTGTCAGCTTGTGGTGGGGACCCGCCGTCAGGATTATCATCGGCGCGCCTGCGAGCGAAAACTCGACGATCATTGGATCGTCGGGGCGACCATTGTCGCGCACCGCCTCGATGCGGCTGTTCGGCAGGAGGGAGACGTACTCCCTTGCGGCGTCAACACCGCGTTCGGCAAACCACAAGCAGGTACGCACCTTTGTTGACGTCTGCATCGATCGGAGCTCCCTTGTGGCCTCGGGGCCGGAGCCTCGATCCGTGTCGCCCACAGGAGAACACCGAAAGGCGCGCTTGCCAAGCGGATCCGCTATGCCTCCGCCACGAAGATCCGCGAGCCGACAAACCACGGCCTGCTGTCTGCCTGCTCAAGAGCTGCCTTCGCCACTCGGAAAGAGACGGCTGGCCAACGCGGCGGGCGGCGTCGGTTTTCGAAAGACTTCGAGATCGGGATAGGTGCCTTGAAGCGCATCGGGCAGCCCCACGCCGGTATGCACGATGACCGGCACGCCCGGACGCAGCACCTTCAGCACCGGCTCGATCGTGCCGTCAGGCAGATCGACATCGACGATCGCGCCGTCGGGGCGCTCGGTTTCGATCAGGCGCAGCGCCTCGGCGACGGTGGTCGCGGGCCCCAAGGCGACGCCCCCGGCCTGCTCGACGCCATAGGCGATATCGAGCGCGATGAAGGGTTCGTCCTCCACGATCAGGACCTTTGCCCCCCGCAGGATGCAATCTTGGTTCGACATGGCGTCAATCCTCTCTCGCATGCGTCAATAATGGAGCCGGTCGGCCGCCGCGGTCAGCCGGATTTCCACGCCCTCGGGATGCCAATCGAAATCGATGCTGCCACCAAGTTGGCCGGTCGCACTGAGCCGCGCGAGCTGGCTGCCGAAACCGCCCCGGCGCGGCGCCTCCACCACATGCGGGCCGCCTGTTTCCTTCCAGGTCAGGGACAGACCGGCCTCCGACCATGTCCAGTCGACCGCCACCACGCCTTTATGCGTCGACAGTGCGCCGTATTTGGCCGCGTTGGTGGCCAGCTCGTGCAGGATCAGCGCCAAGCTAGTCGTGGCCGTCGGTCCGATGTCGACATCGGGCCCGCCCTGACGCAACGCGCCCTCCCGGCCGCTGACATGCGGCTCCATGATGACATCGATGAGCTGGTCGATCCGGGTGGGGGCACCGGAATCCTGACGTGCGGTGATCGACGAGGTGATCAACTCATGCGCCCGCGCAAGCGACATCAGCCGACCGCGCAGCGCCACGGACATCTCATTCACATCCCTCGCGTTGCGGGCCGTCATCTGGATCATCCCCGCCGTGATCGAGAACAGGTTCTTGACCCGGTGATTGAGCTCGCGCAGCAGAAGCTGGCGCGACTCTTCGGCCCGCTTGCGCTCGCTGATGTCGACGATGTTGCAGACGGCACCCTGCAATTCTCCCTGCCAGATGACCGGGCGCACCCAGTATTCGACGGGGAAGGACGTGCCGTCGGTGCGGAAGAACACCTCGTGGTCCACATGCGCCGTGTCCCCCATGCGCGCGACACGGTAGATCGGGCAGTCCTCGTGCGCGTAATGGGTTCCGTCGGCGTGAGAGTGATGGATGACGTCATGGAGTAGCTTGCCGATGACCGCCTCTTCGCTGTCAAACCCGAGCATGCGCAGGAACGACGCGTTGCAGCGGGTGGTCCGACCTTCGGTGTCCACCGCGTAAAAACCGTCGGCCGTCGCGTCGAGCAGCAAGGCCAGATCGGCCTCGCGGCGCTTGAGATCGGTTTCGGTTCGGCGGCGCTGCTCAATGTCGATGAGAACGCCCGGGAACCGCACGGCATTGCCTTGCTCGTCCAACTCGCAATGGCCGTTCGCCTCGACCCACCGGTAGCCGCCTTCGGCATGTTTCACCCGGTATTCCGACCGGTAGTCGCCCCCCTGACGCATCGCCGCCTTGATCTGCCGTTCCACCCGATCCCGATCATCCGGATGGACTGACTTGGCGACTTCGGACAGGCCTACCCCGGCATGGCACCGTTCGGGGTCGATATCGAACGCGCGGGCGAAACGCTCGTCGGCGGTGATGAGGTCGGTGGGAACGTGCCAGATCCAGGTGCCGATGATCGCCCCGGCGGCCAGCGCCAGCTCGATCCGCTCGCGCGCCACCTCAAGCTCGCTCTTGGTCTTGAGAAGTTCGGCCTCGGTGCGGCGGCGCACCTCGATTTCGCTTTGCGCGGCTTGGTAGAGGCGGGCGTTGTCGATGGCGATCGCAGCCTGACCGGCGATGCCCACCATGAGTTGCTCGTGATGCTCCGAGAACCGGCCCGTCTCGGCATGGCCGAAGAACAGCCCGCCGATGACCTCGCCCGACCGCGCGACGACGGGCACCGCGAGATAGCTGCGCACGGGCAGATGGCCCTTTGGCATGCCCTTGTGCGGCGCGTTTTGGCCGTATCGGAGATCCGTCGTGATGTCGTCCGAGCGCACGATGCCACTGCCACCGAAGGTCGGGGAGAAGACCTTGGTGTTTCGGGGCATCGGAAAGTTCGAGAAGGCCGAGCGTTCCACGCCCGAGAGGGCATAGAGCATATAGCTGTCGCCGGCCATGTCGGTGACATTGTAGAAGAAAGCCCCGAACTGGGCTCCGGTCAGCTCGACGCCTCCGTCCGTCACCATCTGGACGACCACTTCGAGATCGAGTTCGGCCGCAACACCGGCCCCGGTTCGGTTGAGCGTTTCCAAAAGACGCTTCTGGTCGTTCAGAACCTTTTGCGAGACATAGCGCTCGAGCACGAGGGCCGTGGTTCGAGACACCAGTTCGACAAAGTTCTCGTCCCGCGCCGAGGGGAGGCCGACACGGGGGCTGTAGATCGCGAAAACGCCGAGGACGTCGCCGTTGCCGCCAATGATGGGGTTCGACCAGCACGCCCGAAGCTCATGCGGGAGCGCGAGGTCCTGGATGCCCGACCACAGCGGATCCTGCGCGATGTCGGCGACATGGACCGCCGTTCCATGGAACGCGGCTGCTCCGAAGGAGCCAGCGGCGGGGCCGATCTCGATGCCGTCCATGGCCTGTATATAGGAATCCGGCAGGCCGACCGCCGCGCCGTGATGCAGATGCCTGCGCTGGTGGTCCGTGAGCAGGATCGCGCAGGAGAGTTCCTCACCCATGAAGGATCTGAGCGCTTCGACGAGTTCCTTGAGAACCATTTCGAGCGGCTCTTCCCGAAGGGTCAGCTCGAGCATCTTGTGTTGCAATGACCGGATGCCGTCCTGCCATGCGTCGCCGCCCTGTGCCGCCTCGGTCCGCGCGATCACGGCGTCGATCTGCGTCGCCAGAAGCGTGAGAAACGCCTGGCCGTTGGCGTCGGAGGCGCCCAGAGGGTTGAGCCCGATGACCAGAACACCGTGCGGTCGCGTGTCCGCCGATCCACCAAGAGGCAGCGCCAATACCTGCCGGACGGCTGCGGGCGAATGCGCCGCGGACACGTCGGCCGTCTGATCTAGCACGACCACGCGCGAGGTGCGGGTGTCGAATGCCTCGGCCACGGGACAGCTCACCGCACCGTTAAACATCATCCGATCCGGGGCCGTGAATTGGTGGGGAACAGAGCCCGCTGTCGCGGACAGTGACAATGCCGTGCCATTGGCGAGATAGAGAGCCGCGAAGGGGACATCGACGGGACCGGTCTCCAACGCGCGAGCTACGCGCGCGCAGGCGTCTCGCACATCGGTCACCTCGGTGGTCCTTAGGGTCAACTCCTTGAGCAGCGCCATCTGTCGGGCTTCGACGACGCGACGGGTCACGTCGACCGGCGCGCAGAGAACCCCCTTGGTTCTGCCATCCTCATCCCCGAGGGGTGTGAAGGCGATGGAATGGTAGGTTTCCTGCATGCGCCCATCGCGCATCTGCGGCAGAAAGCAATCCTCGACCGAGAAGGCTTCGCCACTTTGCATGATCCGGGCGAGCAGCGGCTCGATGCTGGTCCATGCCTGGCCAAGACCCTGAGGCGCAGGTTGTCCGAAAGCCTGCGGATGCTGCTCCCCGATGAAGTTTCGGGAGGCATCGTTGTAGAGCAGCACCGGATCCGCGCCCCAGAAGAGCCACATCGGCTGAGACGAGGCGAGCATGACCCGCACGGCATTTCGCAGCTCCTGCGTCCAGCCCGACGGCGACCCGAGGGGGCCGGACTGCCAGGCATGCGACCGGATCAGCTCGCCGAGTTCTTCGCCCTTGTGCAGGAGTTCGGAACTCACGCATTCACCTGATGGCATCGCCGTTCGCTCCGTTGGCTTCGCTCTGCATGTGCAGCATATGCAGAGCCACTGACAGCTTTCTTGCCACCTGTCGATGGCAGCAAGGATGTATGTCGCGCGGTCAGCCAATGGTCGCTGCCCAACTTTGGAAAGCGGCGTTCGAGAGACAAGATCGGTCGCGTATTGCCGCGTGTAAACGGGTCGAGGCGCGTGCCGAACAGGCCACAGGACTTCAGGCCGAGCAGCCAAGTGGCGAGTGTCTGCAGGGATGATCGAAGTGCTTTGGACAAAGTGACCTGCCGTTCCCTGCCATGATAAGCTGATCATGTTCCGGCAATGCTTTGGCATTCGCGATCAAACGGCGCGGCATCTCCAGCCCTACGAGACGGTGCCTTGGTCGGAGAGGACATCGAGAAGCGGGCAGCCGGCGGCTTCACCCCCGCCGCAGCGCGACACGGTGTCGGTCAGAACCGCCTCGATGTTCTGCAGGTCGCGGATCTTACAGCGCACCACCTCGAGGTGATGACGCCCGATCCTTTCGACATCAGCGCAACTATGATGCCCGCGTTCGACCAGAGACAGCAGACCACGGATCTCCACCATGCTGAAGCCAAGCTCCCGCGCGCGCATGACGAAGCTCAGCCGCTCGACATGGCCCTGCCTATAGCGGCGGTGCCCCGCCGCACTCCGAGGCGGGTCGGGCATCAGCCCGACGCTTTCGTAATAGCGGATGGTCTCGAGGTTGCAGCCGGTCTTTCGGGCCAGATCCGAACGCCGCAGCCCGCTCGCGCCAGCGTGATCGCGCTCCATGCAGAAACTCCTTGATCCTGTAGTTGCTACAGACCCTACCTTGCCTGTCATCGAGCGGCAATGAGGACCGGGGATGACCGAAATCGACATTCAGCAGACCGAAGAGGTGCCTGCATCCACGGCAAGGGGTGGCTGGCTTGCCACTGGGGCCGGGGTGCTCGGGGCCATGGCAATGACCTCGTGCTGTATCCTGCCACTGGTGCTCGTGAGCCTCGGCGTCACCGGCGTCTTCATCGGCCAGCTCACGGCGCTCTACGCCTACAAATGGCTCACCTTCGGCCTCGCCGCCGGGGCGCTCGGCTATGGCTTTTGGGCCGCGTATCGTCCGGTGGCCGAGAAGGACTGCGCAAGCGGCGCCTGTGCGCGTCCTGTCGAGCGTGGCGTGATGCGCAGCCTGCTCTGGAGCGCATTGGCCGTCGTTCTGCTGGCGCTGGCCTTTCCGGCGCTGGCCCCGCTGATCCTGACATTCTGACAAGGAGCTCCGACATTATGAGATCACTCATTTCTGCTGCTGCCCTGATCCTCTCGGCGGGCGGTGCGCTGGCCGAAGAGGCCACCATGAAGCTCGACGTCACCGGCCTGACCTGCCCGTCGTGCAGCTACATCGTCGCCACCGCTCTGAAGCGCGTTGATACGGTTGGGATCGTCGCCTTCACCGAAGGCACGTCCGACGACGGCACCTACCTGCTGCGCTACGACGATGCCGCGACCGATCCCGATGAAATCATCTCGGCGGTGACCGGTGTCGGCTATGGCGCGGCGTTGTCACCGGAGACCGGCTCGTGAGTGCGCCGCAAGACGATCCCCAGACGCGTCCCGACAGATCGGGTCTTCTAAAATTTGGCCTGATCGGCACGGTGATCGTGGCGCTGTGCTGCTTCACGCCGCTGCTGGTGGTGCTGCTTGGCGTGGTCGGATTGTCGGCCATGCTCGGCTGGATTGACTACGTGCTGTTTCCGGCGCTGGCCGTGTTCATCGGCATCACACTCTACGCGCTCTGGCGTCGTCGTCGGAGCTGAAAGGATCATCATGAAAGACTGCTGCACGCCAAAGGGCGAACCCTATGACCTCGCCGTTATTGGCGCCGGATCCGCCGGATTCTCCGCCGCCATCACCGCCGCCGAGGCCGGTGCGCGTGTCGCGTTGATCGGTGCGGGCACGATCGGCGGCACCTGCGTCAATGTCGGATGCGTCCCGTCCAAGGCGCTGATCCGCGCCGTCGAAAGTCTTCACCACGCCCGCGCCACCAGCCGCTTTGATGGCCTCGAGGCGGAATCTCGCATCACCGATTGGGCCGCCACGGTGGCGCAGAAGCAGGCGCTGGTCGAAGAGTTGCGCGGGGCCAAATATGCCGACGTGCTGAGCCGTCACGAGACGATCGACTATATCGAGGGTCGCGCCCGTTTCGACGCCGATGGTCAGCTCACCGTCGACGGAGACCTCTTTCCTGCGGCAAAGGCCATCATCGCCACGGGCGCGCGGCCACATGTGCCGCGGATTCCGGGCATCGAAGCGGTCGACGCGCTCGACAGTACCGAGGCGCTCGAGATGACCGCACTTCCGGCATCGATGCTGGTACTGGGCGCGGGCTACATCGGTGTCGAGCTGGCGCAGATCTTCGCCCGCGCCGGGGTCGCGGTGACGCTGTTGAGCCGCCGTGGCGTGCTGCCCGAAGCCGAGCCGGAGGTGTCGAAGGCCTTGGAGGGGTATCTCGCGGACGAAGGCGTCCGTCTGGTGCGGGTCGAGAGCTATGAAAGCGTTTCGCAGGACGCGGATGGCGTGCAGCTGCGCGTGACCGGGGCGGACACGCTGCGCGCCGAGCGGTTGCTCGTGGCGACGGGACGGGTGCCCAACAGCGACGGGCTCAACCTCGCCGCCGCCGGGATCGCCACCGATGCGCGTGGTGGTATCACGGTCGACGCGCAGATGCGGACCAGCAATCCACAGGTCTGGGCCGCGGGCGACGTCACCGGGCGCGACCAGTTCGTCTACATGGCCGCCTATGGCGCCAAGCTTGCTGCGCGCAACGCGCTGGCCGGCGAGGCGCGGCTCTACGACAACAGCCTGATGCCATGGGTCGTGTTTTCCGACCCGCAGGTGGCGGGCGTCGGGCTCAGTGAGGCGCAGGCGCAGGCTGCCGGGCACAAGATCGTCACATCCGTGCTGCCCCTCGACGCCGTGCCACGCGCGCTGGCCGCGCGCGATACGCGCGGGCTGATCAAGCTGGTGGCCGAAGCCGGGACCAAGCGCCTGCTGGGCGCCCAGATCCTCGCACCCGAAGGGGCCGACAGCATCCAGACCGTGGCAATGGCGCTAAGGGCGGGGCTGACCTACGAGGAGCTGGGTGACACCATCATGCCCTACCTCACCACCGTGGAAGGGCTGAAGCTTGCGGCCCAGACCTTCGAGAAGGACGTCGCGTCCCTCTCATGCTGTGCAGGGTGAGGTCATGACCGACAAATCGACGAACGATCTCTTGGGGACCCTACGCAACAGCGTACTGGCGTGGTGGCTGCCGCTCGGGGCGATGTTGCTGGCGATCCCACTGCCCGATGGCGTCAAGACAGCCATCTGGGTGGTGGCGCTGGCCTGGATGGGCGGGGCCTGCGTGGTCAACGCACGCCGCTGCGGCCGGGTGCATTGCCGCTACACCGGCCCGTTCCTGCTGGCAATGATCCTGCCGGTGCTGGGCCACGGGACCGGGCTGGTGCCGCTGGGCGAAAGCGGCTGGCTCTGGCTCGGGCTGGCGGCAGGAGGCGGCATGGCCGCGATCTGGTGGGGCAGTGAACGATTGCTGGGCCGCTATCGTTGACCTCCGCTGACACCCAACGACAATCGAGACACAAGGACGCGACATGACAGATACACTCGATCTCATCGTCGTCGGTGCGGGCATGGCCGGTATCGCGGCGGCCAAGAAATGCGCCAAGGCAGGCTGGTCCGTCGCCATCGTCGACGTGCTTCCCTATGGCGGCACCTGCGCGCTCAGGGGCTGCGACCCAAAGAAGATGCTGCGCGCCGGGGCCGAAGCAGTCGACGCCGCGCGGCTGCTTTCAGGCAAGGGCGTCGCGGGCGAGGCCCGAATCGATTGGCCCGCGCTGATGAAGCACAAGGAGAGCTTCACCGACCCGGTGCCCGAGAGCATGGAGGACGGGCTGAAAGAGGCGGGCGTGCGCACGCTGCACGGTCGCGCGCGCTTCACGGGCAAGGACCGGATCAAGATCGATGGCCATGACGAGATCGCCTTTCGTCACGCACTGATCGCCACGGGTGCCAAGCCGCGCCCGCTGGATCTGCCCGGGGCGGAGCGGATGATCGACAGCACCGACTTCCTGAACCTCAAGGAGTTGCCCAAGCGCATCGCATTTGTCGGCGGTGGCTACATCTCGTTCGAGTTCGCGCATATCGCGGCACGGGCGGGCGCAGAGGTGACGATCCTCGATCATGGCGCGCGGCAACTCAAGATGTTCGATCCCGACCTTGTCGACATGCTGCTTGCCCGCAGCCGTGCCGCCGGGATCGAGATCATCGCCGAAGCGACGCCCGAGCGGATCGAGGCGACGGACGAGACAGAGTGCGTGACCTATGCCAAGAACGGCCAAAGCCACCAGCTCGAAACCGATCTTGTGGTTCATGGCGCGGGCCGGGTGCCTGCGGTCGATCACCTCGACCTCGCCGCCGCCGGGATCGAGACCGAGGATGGCGGCGTGAAGGTGACACCCTGGCTGCAATCTTCATCGAACCCCCGCGTCTTTGCTGCAGGCGACGCCGCCGCATCGCCGGGCAAGCCGCTGACCCCGGTCGCCGTGTTCGAGGGCAAGATCGCGGCGTCGAACATGCTCAAGGACAAGCAGGTGGAGCCGGATTATACTGGCGTGCCGAGCGTGGTCTTCACCATTCCCGAACTGGCCCGCGTCGGCCTACTCGAAGCCGAGGCGCGCGCTGCCGGAGACGTCGAGGTATCGTTCACCGACACCTCCGGCTGGTTCTCTCAAAAGCGGCGCGGTGAGAGCCATGCCGGCGCCAAGATCATCACCGGCAAAGACGGCATGATCCTCGGCGCGCATTTGTTCGGGCCGGATTACGCGGAGCTGATCAATTTCTTCTCGCTGGCGATCAAGCTCGGCCTGACCGCGCAACAGCTCAAGGCCATGCCTGCCGCCTATCCGACGGCGGCCTCGGATGTGGGATCGATGTTCTGACGGCTAGGGCCTTTGGCTTCGTGGTGCGCGACCATCGAAGGTCCGGCTTTTGTGGCGCTTACCGGATCTGCGAAGCTGCCTCGTCCCGGCAATAGGCCGCAGCCAACGCCACATGTCGGGGTGATGGGCACCGGGGGAACCTCTATTCCAGCCGTTGCTTGTCCTTCGACAAACGTCAGGGAGAGTGACGATGACACATGGAAAAGATGGTCCGCCGACCACGACGGATGCAGGTATTCGCGTTCAAAGTGATGAACACTCGCTAACCGTGGGACCGGATGGTCCGATTGTCCTGCACGACCACTATCTTCTTGAACAGATGGCAAACTTCAACCGGGAACGCATCCCGGAGCGCCAGCCTCACGCCAAGGGAGCCGGGGCCTTCGGACGGTTCGAGACGACGCAGGATGTATCACGTTTTACCAAGGCCAGGGTCTTTCAGCCCGGCGCGACATGCGACGTGCTCGTTCGTTTCTCGACCGTCGCAGGCGAACGCGGCAGCCCTGACACGTGGCGAGACCCGCGCGGCTTTTCGGTCAAGATGTACACCGAAGACGGCAACTTCGACATGGTGGGAAACAACACGCCCATCTTCTTCATTCGCGACCCGTTGAAGTTCCAGCATTTCATCCGCAGCCAGAAACGCCGCGCCGACAACGACATGCGCGACCACGACATGCAGTGGGATTTCTGGACGCTATCACCCGAGAGCGCGCATCAGGTGGCCTATCTCATGGGGGATAGGGGCATTCCAAAAACTTGGCGTGAGATGAATGGCTATTCGAGCCATACCTATTCGCTGGTGAACGCGGAGAGCGAGAAATTCTGGGTGAAGTTTCATTTTCACACCGATCAGGGGGACGGAAACGCCTATCTGGGCCAGGATGAGGCTGACAAGCTGGCGGGAAGCGATGGGGATTATCACCGCCGCGATCTCTTCAACGCGATCCAAGGTGGCGACCACCCGAGCTGGACGTTGAAATGGCAGATCATGCCTTATGAGGACGCCAAGACCTATAACATCAATCCCTTCGATCTGACGAAGGTATGGCCACATTCGGATTACCCGCTGATCGAGGTTGGAAAGCTGACCTTGGATCGCAACCCGACGGACTTCCACACCGAGATCGAGCAGGCGGCGTTCGAGCCGAACAACATGGTGCCGGGCGTCGGATTGTCGCCGGACAAGATGTTGCTGGCGCGCGGGTTCTCCTATGCGGACGCGCATCGCGCCCGGCTTGGCGTGAACTACAAGCAGATCCCCGTGAACAAGGCGCAAAGCCCGGTCCACAGCTATTCCAAGGATGGCGCTGGCCGGACCGAGAAGGCCTCGGACCCGGTTTACGCGCCCAATTCCTATGGTGGTCCCACAGCACAGCCCGACCCGCGCGGCGAGGCTGGCCTGTGGCACGCGGATGGGGAGATGGTGCGCCAGGCCTACACCTTGCGGAAGGACGACGATGATTGGAGCCAGGCGGGCAAATTGGTCCGCGAGGTGATGGACGACGCGGCGCGCGAGCGTCTCGTGATGAACGTCGCCGGGCATCTGTGCGACGGGGTCAGCGAGAAGGTGCTGCAACGCGCCTTCGCGTACTGGCGCAACATCGACGCTGACACCGGCAACAAGATCGAAGCCAAGGTGCGCGAGAAGCTGGGCGGAGTGTCGAATGCGCCGGGTCTTGCATCCGCCGAGAGCATTAGCGGCAAGAGCGCGGCGGAATAGACGCGACCTGCGCAGGCGGGGCACTCGGCCCCGCCATTATCTCTGCGTAGCCACGTCCCAGACATTGGCGTCCTGCCGGAATGACCGATCCTGAGCGCTTTATGGGCGCTCGGGATCACTGCCGATCCGGCCTCGATGGGCCGACTTTGACCGCCTATGCCCGTCACCAATAAGCGGTCGAGCAATCAGCTCCGCGGGGCCAGTGAATAGGCGGATTCGCCTGCCGCGACGTCCAATGCCCTTTTCAACGTCGCCTCGACATAGCCGCTGGCAGCGAGGGGCCTCAGCCGACGCGGCGCAGGAAGCGCTGCAACCGCTCGTCCTGCGGTGCGTCCAGCAGCTTGTCTGGCGGACCAACTTCAACGATCCGGCCACCATCCATGAAGACGACCCGATCTGCGATCTCGCGAGCGAATTGCATCTCATGCGTGACGATCAGCATGGTCTGGCGCTGCTGTGCCACGCGCCGCATGAGTTCGAGCACCTCGCCGACCCATTCCGGATCGAGGGCGGAGGTTGGTTCGTCGAACAGCATCAGATCGGCGCCGATCGCCATCGCACGACCGATCCCGACGCGTTGCTGCTGACCCCCGGACAGGGCCGAGGGGTAACTGTCGGCCTTCTCGGCAAGGCCGGTTTCGGCCAGCACTGCGAGGGCGCGACGCGCGGCCTCGTCTCGTGGGTGCCCCTGCACCGTGACGAGCGCCTCCATGATGTTCTCCTTCGCCGTCTTGTTGGCAAAAAGAGCGTAGTTCTGAAACACGAAGGCGGTCGCCCGCCGCAAGGCCAAGATGTCGTGCTTGGTTGCACGGGCGGCATCCACGCTCACGTGACCCACCTTGATCGTTCCGGCGTCTGGCCGGTCAAGAAAGTTCACGCAGCGCAGCAGCGTCGATTTGCCGGTGCCTGAGGGGCCGATGATGACGACGCGCTCGCCGTCGGCAATATCGAGATCGATCCCGTCGAGCACCGGGGTGCCGCCGAAGCGTTTCGTGAGACCACGGATCGAGATCATCGTGCATAGGCCTTGTTGAGATGGGTTTCGAGCCGCTTCTGCCCTTGGCTCAAGGTCTCGACGATGACCCAGTAGAGGATTGCCACGACGAGGAACGCCTCGAAATAAAGGAAGCTGCCGGAGGCCTCTTTTTGCGTCGCGCCCATCATCTCAGTCACCCCGAGCGTAAAGGCGAGAGACGTGCCCTTGATCATGTCGATAAAGTAGTTGACCAGCGTCGGCGCCGCGATCCGGCCCGCCTGCGGCAGCACGATCCGGCGCATCATCTGCGCCTGCGTCATGCCGATACTTTGCGCCGCCTCCCACTGGCTGCGGTCGACACCGGTGATCGCCGCGCGGATCGCCTCGGCCATATAGGCCGAGAAATGCAGCGTCAGACCCATGATCGCGGCCGTCACCCCGTTGATCTGGGTGAGGAACGAAACCACCTGCGGCAGCCCGTAATAAAAGAGGAAAAGCTGAACCAGCAGCGGCGTGCCGCGGAAGAAGCTGATGAACAGCACGACCAGCCAGTCCAGCCCGGGGACGCGGATTACCCGCTCCACCGCAAGCAATGAGGCAAGCACCAGCGCACAGACCATGGCCACTGCCGCCATGAAAAGCGTCAGCGGCACATAGCCGAGGATCACGGGCACGAGGCCCAGCATGTAGTCGATGTCGAGCGCTGGCACGGGTCAGTTCACTCGGCTTCGACCGAGGGGGAGGTGATGTCGCTGTCGAACCATTTCTGCGAGATCTCCGACAGGGTGCCGTCCTCCCTCAGTACGGTCAGCGCCGCGTCTACCCGATCGCGCAGGCTGCGGCCCTCTTCGGTATCGCCAAACGGAAGGGCGTTGCGGATTTCGGAAAACGGTGCGCCGGCCAATTGCAGCGGCAGCGGGCTTTCCTTGATCACTTGGGCCGAAGAGACCCGGTCCATCACGAAGGCATCGACCCGGCCAAGCGCGGTGTCCTGCTCGATGTTGGTCTCGTAGGTCCGGATTTCGATCTCGTCTGCAAAGGGAAGGTCGCGCAGAAGCTGCTCGAAGTTCGAACCGAGGTTGACGGCGACCGTCTTGCCACGCAGGTCCTCGACACCGCCGATGTCGTCGTTGCCCGCCTTCGTGACGACCTGAGCCCCGTCGATCACGTAAGGCTGGGTGAAGACGAAGGCCGCCTCCCGTTCGGGGGTGATGGTGATCTGGTTGGCGATCGTGTCGATCCGTCCGGCGTCCAACGCGCCGATCAGTCCCGAAAACGACATGGTCTCGAACGCGATGTCGAGCCCGGCTTCTTCACCGACCGCGTTCATCACATCGACCTCAAAGCCCTGCAGCACGTCCTGACGCACGAAGGTGAAGGGGAAATACCCGCCAGACATGCCGACGCGCAGCGTCTCGCTCTCCTGCGCAGACGCGGCACCGGACAGACCGATCGTCGCGGCAATAACCATTCTCAGCATCTTCAAGCTCCTGTTCGTACCAGAGCCGATACCTGCCTCCTCGCGGCCCGGCCTTCAACGCCCCCGGCCAAATAAGAGCGAATGTCCGGGCGGTGAGGATCGCGACGGAACAACGTTCGTTCCCATGCCGCTGCCTGAAGGTTCCTGTTCCGGACCGGCCGCGCCGCAACGGTCCACTCTGGTGCCGATGGGCATGGCTGCCGCGCACGTGGCCCGTCCCCGAGGCGGCATCGACGGGCGCATGGCCGGTCGAGCTGCCCTGAGACAGGATGGCCCGCGATGGTGCAGCCGATCAGACGGTGGTGCCGAGGCTGCCCTCCAGCGTCGCCAGTTCCTGACCGCCCGCCATCATGTCCTGCAGTTCCTCGGGGGTGATCTCGCCGCGCTTGGCGGTGCCATAAGTGCGGCCTCGGTTCAGCACCGTGAAGCGGTCGCCTACCGCCATGGCGTGGCGCACGTTGTGGGTGATGAAGACCACCGCCACGCCTTGCTTGCGCACCTTGTCGATGGTGGCGAGCACGTTGGCGGTCTGACGCACGCCCAAGGCGGAGGTCGGCTCGTCTAGGATCAGCACGCGGGCGCCGAAATGCACGGCGCGGGCGATGGCAACGGTCTGGCGCTCGCCGCCGGACAGAGTGCCGACGGCCTGGTCGGGCCCGCGCAACACGATGCCCA
This sequence comes from uncultured Limimaricola sp., assembly GCF_964022235.1. Classification (NCBI taxonomy): domain Bacteria; kingdom Pseudomonadati; phylum Pseudomonadota; class Alphaproteobacteria; order Rhodobacterales; family Paracoccaceae; genus Limimaricola; species uncultured Limimaricola sp. The sequence goes on from NZ_CAXHZL010000006.1 coordinate 197,563, forward strand.
TCTTTTCCATCTCGGTCATCGTGGTCCGGTTGGCGAGATCGTGGTCGAAGAAGGAAAAGGGCCCAATCTTGCGTACCGGCTCGTTGCCCATGAAGAAGTTGCGGCTCACCGACATCAGCGGGATCATCGCGAGATGCTGGTGCACGGTGGCGATCCCGGCCGCGATGGCGTCGCGCGGATCGGCAAAGTGCATGTCGCGGCCCTCGAACAGGATCTCGCCGCGGGTCGGTTTGTGCACGCCCGAGAGCGTCTTGATGAAGGTCGACTTGCCCGCTCCGTTGTCGCCGAGAAGGCAGTGGCATTCGCCGGCGTGGATGTCGACCGAGACGCCTGCGAGCGCGATGACCGAGCCGAAGTGCTTTTCGATGTTCTTCATCTGGATCAGGGGGTCGGCCATCTCAGCGCTCTCCAGTGATGATGCGGCGGATATAGGTGTTGAGGATCACGGCGAAGAGCAGGATCACCCCGAGGAACACCCGGAACAGCGAGCTTTCGACGCCCGCGAAGAACAGCCCTTGCTGGACTACGCCGAAGATCAGCGCGCCAAGCGCCGCCCCGATGACCGAGCCGTAGCCGCCGGTCAGAAGCGCACCGCCGATGACCACGGCGATGATCGCCTCAAATTCCTTCAGAAGGCCCCGATCGGCCCCGGCCGAGCCGAACTCCATCACCTGGCAGGCGGCGAAGACCGTGGCGCAGAAGGCGGTGAACATGAACATGGTGATCTTGACCCGGTTGACCGGCACGCCCGAGTTGCGCGCGGCCTCTGCGTCGCCGCCGGCGGCAAAGATCCAGTTGCCGAAGCGGGTGCGCGTCAACATCACATGGCCCACCACGACGAGGCCTAGCGCCCAGACGATCAGCATCGGAATGCCGTCGACCACCGGCTCTCCGGCGCGGGTGCCGCGTTCGAAGGTGGAGATGATCCCGGCTTCGCCCATCCAGGTAAAGAGCCCCTTGCCGATGGTGCCGCCGAAGAGATTGGCGAGCCAGTCGCCCTCGGCCGCTTCGCGGATGCCGCCGATGATGGTCTTGCGCTCGATGGTCTGCGGAAGAAAGATCGTGAAGCCGCGCAGGATGAACAGGAAGGCCAGCGTCACGATGAAGCTGGGCAGCCCGGTGCGCACGACGATGAAGCCGTTGAGCGCGCCGATCGCGATGCACAGCGCGAAGGTCACGAGGATCGCGATCCACATCGGCCAGCCCAGGGTGACGCCGAAGATGGCGATCATCATGCCCGCAAAGCCGATCATCGAGCCGACGCTGAGGTCGAACTCGCCCGCGATCATCAAGAGGCAGGCGCCAACGGCGATGATCATGAACTGCGCCGAGACGACCGACCAGTTCATGATGCCCTGGCTGTTGAACATGCCGCTGTCGAAGGCGAAGAGGCCGAAGAAGACGAATACCGCCACGGTGCCGACGATGCCGCCCAGTTCGGGGCGGATCAGCGCGCGGCGCATCGGTGAAATCTGTTTGACTCGCTCGTCCATCACGAGCTGCGGTGTGTCTGCCATGGCCCACTGACTCCGGGAAATCGTTTGAAGGACGGGGGCGGCGCGAGGGGAGGGGGCCGCCCCCGTGACGCTCAGCGGTATTCGCCGGCGAACTTCTCGACCATCTCCAGCGCGTCGGCGGTCACGAAGCCGGGGCCGGAGTTGATGTTGTTGCCGGGCAGCACGCCGTAGCGGTGGTAGTTGGTCATCACCACGACGGGCAGGTAGGCCTGCAAGAAGGGCTGCTGGTCGATGCCCCAATTGATGATGCCGTCCTTGATGCCCTCCACGATCTCGGCGCCCAGATCGAAGGTACCGAAGTAGATGTCGCCAGCCATGCCGATCTCGTCGAGCGCGAGAAGCGTCGGGTCGGCCGAGGTCGGCCCGAGCGTCAGCACCGCGTCGGTGTCGGGGTTTGACGAGAGGTAGGCCTGCACCCGGTTCTTGATCTCGGCAGGATCCTGACCGCTGTCGATCATCTGGTCGCCGAGCTCGATGCCCAAGCCATCGGCAAAGCCCTGGCAGCGCTCGCTCGAGGCGGGCGAGCTGATGTAGTGGTTCACGCACAGAAAGCTGCCGACGCCGTCATCCTTGGCGCGCTGACCTGCGGCGAGGCCCGCGTCGTATTCGGGCTGACCCACATACATGAGCGCGCCCAGCTCGCGCGCCTGCTCCGGCGTGCCAGAGTTCATGATGATCACGTCGACGCCGCTGTCGACCGCCGAGCGGATCGGACCGGAGAGCACGTCGTAATCCGCAAGGGTGGTGATGATGCCGTCTGGGCCACTTGCGGCGGCCTGCTCGATGATCCGCGCCATGTCGGCGAGATCGCCGGTCGGCGGGTTGCGGTACTCCACCTCGACATCCATCTGATCGCCCGCCAGCGCGATGGCGTTCTTGATGGTGTTCCACCAGCTGTCGCTGTCGGGGGCATGGCTGACCAGAATGTATTTCTCACCCTCGGCCTGCGCGGCGGTGGTGGCGATCAGCGGCGTGGCGGCGACGGTCGCAGCCAGCATCAGCTTGTGCATCGGTGTCATCGGCTTCTCTCTCCCTGTTGCACTCGGTGTCGTCTCGAAAGAGCGGTCCTCCACCAGCCCTTCGAGTCAGAGTTAGAGCACAGGTGATTGATTTATGCAACCGGTTGCAAAAACCTCTGCCGGAACTCATGCTGTTCCTGATCGTATCATGGGGTAGGTAGTGAAATCGCAGCATGGGAGGCGGGGTGGAATGGCGGTGACGCTTAAGGAGGTGGCCGAACTGGCAGGCGTGTCGCGCTCGGCGGTATCGCGCAGCTTCACCGAAGGCGCCTCGGTTTCGGCCCGTACGCGCGCCAAGGTCGAGAAAGCGGCCCGCGATCTGGGCTACAGCCCGAACGCCTTGGCATCGTCGCTCACCACCGGGCGGACCAAGCTGATCGGGCTGGTGTCGAACAACTTTCACAACCCGGTTTTCCTTGAGGTCTTCGACCTGTTCACCCGAGGCCTGCAGGAGCGGGGGCTGCGGCCCCTCTTGGTCAATCTTTCGGATGAGACCGCGCCCGAACATTCGGTGCGGATGCTGCGGCAGTATTCGGTCGATGGCGCGGTTGTCGCCTCGTCGACCCTGCCGCCGGGCTTCGCGCCCGCCTTTCACGAGGCCGGCATTCCGGTGGTGAACGCCTTCGGGCGCTATGCCTCGGACCCGCGCGTGCACACGGTCGGCATCGACAACGGAGCCTGCGGTCGCCTCGCGGTGCAGACCTTCGCGGCGCGCGGCTACAAGCGCATCGCCTTCATGGGGGGGCCGCAGGGCGCGACCTCGACGCAGGACCGCCAAGCGGGCTTCATGGCAGAGCTCGAAGCGCATCCCGACATCGAGGCAAGTGTCTCCTTCGCCGGGGCCTATTCCTTTGAAGCCGGTCGGCGCGAGATGCAGCGGCTGCTGCAGGCCGCTCCGGCAGAAGCCTATTTCTGCGGCGACGATGTGTTGTCGATCGGCGCGCTCTCGGCGCTGCGTGATCACGGGCTGTCGGTCCCGGAGAAGGTCGGCGTTTTGGGCCTCAACGACATGGAAATGGCGGGCTGGGCAGGGATCGACCTGACAACGATCCACCAGCCGATCCGGCAGATCGTCACCTCGTCGATCGAATTGATCATGGCGATGCTGGCCGAGCCGGATCGCTATCCGGAGGCGCGGGTGTTTCCCTGCCGGATCGTCGAACGCAGCACGCTGCGCCCTTTGTCAAAAGCAAACTGACGCCACGCCGGGCAGGACCGGGACCGCCAAGGGCCCGATCCTTCAACGCGTCTCCTTCAACGCCTCCGGGCGCGGGCGTAGTGGTGGGCCTTGAGACCCCGTGGCCCGCCGTTCTTGATCAGCGGAACATCGGCGGGCGGGCATCGACCCAAGCGCCGTTCTCACGCGCCGAGACCACGGCCTGATGCACCGCCGCCATCGACCTCACACCGGCCTCGGCATCGGGCAACCCGTCGCGGGTCTCGCCCGAGATCGCGTCGGCCAGATCGCAATAGATGTTGGCCACGGCCAGCGGGAAGCCCTCGGGATGGGCGATCGATACCCGGCTCAGACGCCGCGCCTCGGCATGCAGCCCCGCCTCGCCTTTCTCGATGATCTGGGTGCGCCCGCCCAGGGGCGTATAGAGCAGCTGGTTGGGCTGTTCGGACATCCAGCGCAGCCCGCCGGTCTCGCCGAAGATCTGGATATCGAAGCCGTGCTGCCGTCCGATCGCCACAGAAGAGGTCCAGAGCCGCCCGACCGTCCCGCCCGCGAGGCGGAAGTTGACCATCGCATCATCCTCAAGCTCGCGGCTGGCAATGGTCGAAGCGAAATCGGCTGAAAGCTTCTCGACCTCATCGTCACACACGAAGCTCGCCATGTGCAGCGCGTGGATGCCGCAATCGGCGAATTGTCCCGATACCCCCGCCATCGCGGGGTCATAGCGCCAGCGCACGCGGGGATTGTCCGCATCGGTCGCATCTCCGTGGTGGCCATGGCTGAAATTGGTGACCACTAGCCGTACCTTGCCCAACTCGCCCGCGCGTACCATCGCGCGGGCCTGCCGCACCATCGGATAGGCCGAGTAGCAGTAGTTGACGGCGCAGATCCTGCCGGCCTTGCGGGCCACGCGCACGATCTCTTCGCCTTCCTCGACCGTCATGGTCATCGGCTTTTCGCAAAGCACGTTGAAGCCCGCCTCGAGAAAGGCCTTGGTGATCTCGAAATGCGTGGCGTTGGGCGTGGCCACGGTGACGAGGTCGATCCTGTCGTCGCGCCCCTTTTCGCCCGCTAGCATCTCGCTCCAGTCGCCGTAGGCGCGGTCGGCGGGAATGCCGAGCCGCTGCGCATAGGCGCGGCCCTCGTCGGCTCGGTGGTCCAGCGCACCGGCGGCGAAGGCGAAGCGCCCGTCGGCGAGTGCGCCCAGCCGGTGCGCGGGCCCGATCTGGCTGCCTTCGCCGCCGCCGATCATGCCCCAGTTCAGTTTCGTCATGTCGGCGCTCCTTACTTGAAGCCGATGGATTCGAGGTATTCGCGGTTCTTTCGCGCGTCCCCCAGCGTGTCGGGGTCGAGCATCGGATCGCAATCCTGCTCGACGGTGCACCAGCCCTTGAAATCATGGTCGAGCAGAACCTGCCGCACGGCCGGGAAATCGACATCGCCCTCGCCGAGATTGCAAAAGATGCCCTGACCGCAGGCATCGTAGAAGCCGGTGCGGTTCTCGATCACACGCGCCTTCACTTCGGGATCGATATCCTTGAAGTGCATGTAGGAGATGCGGTCGATATGTTTCTTCATGAAGGCCACTGGGTCGAAGCCCGCGTAGGAGTGGTGGCCCGTGTCGAAACAGATCTTAAGGATTTTTTCGTCCACCTCATCCAGCAGCCGTTCCAGCTCCGGCTCGAAATCCATGAAGCCCGCGGCATGCGCATGGATGCCCACGGTCAGCCCGTACTCCTCGGCACCGATGCGTGCGGATTCGGCGATGCGGTCGCGGTAGGCAGTCCATTCGGCACGGTCCATCTGCTCGCCTTCACCGGCCCGGCCCGCCGTCGGGGCGCGGCGCGGCGAGATGGAATCGATCAGCACCAGATGCTCCGCACCATGCGCTTTCAGCGCCTTCGCCGTGCGGTGGGTGGCGTCCAGCACGTCGTCCCAAGCGTCCGGGTCGTGATAGGGGCGAAACACCACCCCGCCGATCAATTCGAGCCCGTGCCGCTCCAATCCGTCGCGCAGGACAGCCGGATCCTCGGGCATGAAGCCCACAGGGCCCAGCTCGATCCCCTTGTAGCCCGCCGCGGCGCATTCCTCGAGCACGTGTTGCCACGTCGGATTGCGCGGATCGGCGGCAAATTCGACGCCCCAAGAGCACGGCGCGTTGCCAATTCTGATGGTCATGTCTCGATGTTTCCCGTTCTCAGAAATCTGTCAGGTCTTTCCATTCCTCGTCCTCCGCCGAGGCCAGCGTCGCGGCGATCACCCGGTTGACCTCGTGCCCGTCGCGGAAGCTGGGCCAGAGCGGCTTGCCTTGCGCGATCGCGGTCAGGAAATCCTTGGCCTCGATGATGATCTGGTCCTGATAGCCGGTCCCGTGTCCGGGGCCCTGGCAAAAGGGAGCGTAATCGGGGTGGGCCGGGCCGGTCAGGATCTTGGTGAAGCCCCGCGTCGCCTCCGGTCCCTCCATTCGGTAGAGCCAGAGCGCGTTCTGATCCTCCTGATCGAAGCGGATCGCGCCCTTGGTGCCCGTGATTTCATAGGCATAGCCCATCTTGCGCCCCGTCGCGACGCGGCTGAAATACATCTGCCCCATGGCGCCATTGCCAAAGCGGCACATCAGCTGCGCATGGTCGTCATTGGTCACGTCGCCGCCGGGGCGGGAGCGGTGCACGGTCTCGTAGGTACCCATGACGCGGGTGATCGGCCCCAAGAGCGCCAGCGCACCGTTGATCATATGCGGGGCCAGATCACCCATAGTGCCATTGGCCATGCCGGTTGTGCGCCACGTGGCCGGGGCCTCGGGATCGGCATAGAAATCCTCGGTGTGTTCGCCGCGGAACCAGGTGATCTCGCCGATCGCGCCCTCGGCAATCAATTGTCGGGCAAACTGGCTCGCGGGCGTGCGGATGTAGTTGAACCCGACCATGTTGACCACGCCCGCGGCCTCGGCGGCGGCCACCATCGCGGCGCTGTCTTCGAGCGACGCACCCAGCGGCTTTTCGCAGAATACCGGTTTGCCGCGCGCGAAGGCGGCCTCGGCGATTTCGCGGTGGGTCTCTTGTGGCGTGGCGATCACCACGGCCTCGACCTTGGAATTGTCGACCAAGGCGCGCCAGTCATTGGTGCCGCGCTCGAAGCCGTAGGCCGCGCGGTAGCGCTCGGCGCTTTGGGGCGTGGTTGCGCAGACCATTTCCAAGCGGGGCTTGAGCGCGGTGTCGAAGATCGCGCCCACCGACGACATGGCCACCGCATGCGCCTTGCCCATGTAGCCGCCACCCAGAATGCCGATCCCGATCCGCGCCATCTTCTGCCTCCCCGCACTCACTTTGGTTTTGCAACCGGTTGCAAAAGATGTATCGTGAGTTTAGACATCTCGCAAGCAAGATTTCGGCAGGGACGGAAATACAAAGGCCGGATAATCCCGGGGAGGGTTCGCACAAATGACGTCGATACAAGGCACTATCCACCTGACCACGGCACAGGCCATCATTCGCTGGCTCGCTGCGCAGTACATCGAGATCGATGGAGAGGAGATGCGTGTCTGCGGCGGCGGCTTCGGCATCTTTGGCCATGGCAACGTCACCTGTCTGGGCGAGGCGCTGCATGGCGTGCAGGAAGAGCTGCCGCTCTATCGCGGCCAGAACGAGCAGGGCATGGGTTTTGCCGCCGCCGGTTACGCCAAGCAGTGGCTGCGCCAGCGCTTCATGTTCTGCACTGCCAGCGCGGGGCCGGGCACGATGAACCTGCTCACCGCCGCGGGCCTTGCCCATGCCAACCGGCTGCCGATGCTGATGCTGTGCGGCGACGGGTTCCTCACGCGGCTGCCCGACCCGGTGCTGCAGCAGATGGAGAATTACGGCGATCCCACCTTCGGCGTGAACGACGCCTTCAAGCCTGTGGTGCGCTACTGGGACCGGATCACCCATCCGGCGCAGGTCATCCAGTCGCTGCCCAACGCTCTGGCGACGCTGCTCGACCCCGCCGATTGCGGCCCGGCCTTCATCGGGTTGCCGCAGGACGTGCAGGGCTGGGCCTGGGATTTCCCGCAAGAGCTGTTCGAGAAGAAGGTGCATCGCATCCGCCGCATCGCCCCCGACGAGGCCGAGATCGCGGATGCGCGCGCCGCACTTCTTGCGGCTAAGCGACCGATGATCATCGCCGGCGGCGGCGTGCAGTATTCGCGCGCGGCCGAGGATCTCGCCGCATTTGCCGAAGCGCACCGCATCCCGGTGGTCGAGACCATCGCGGGGCGCGCCAACCTTCTGGCAGACCATCCGCTCAATATCGGCCCCATCGGCGTGACCGGGTCGGACAGCGCCAATGCCATCGCGGCAGAGGCGGATGTGATCCTCGCCGTCGGCACGAGGCTGCAGGATTTCACCACCGGCTCTTGGACGGCCTTCGATGAGCGCGCGCAGATCGTGGCGATCAATGCCGCGCGGCACGACGCGGGCAAGCACCGCGCGCTGCCTGTCGTGGGCGATGCGAAGCGGTCGCTGAAGGCGCTGGGGCAGGGGCTCGACTATGCCGCCCCCTCCGAATGGGTGGACAAGGCGCAGGCCGAGCGCCGCGATTGGGACGATTACGTCGCCCAGAACGTGACCCCCGGCAATCGTCCCAACTCCTACGCGCAGGCGATCGGCGTGGTAAACGATCTGTGCCACCCGCGCGACCGGATCGTCGCGGCGGCGGGCGGGCTTCCGGCCGAGGTCACGGCGAACTGGCGGACGCGGGGGATCGGCACCGTCGATGTGGAGTTCGGCTTTTCCTGCATGGGCTACGAGATCTCGGGCGCCTGGGGCGCGCGGATCGCCCAAGAGCAGCGCGAACCCGAGCGCGATACCATCGTCTTCATCGGCGACGGCTCCTACATGATGATGAACAGCGATCTCTACTCCTCTGTCCTCAGCAGGAAGAAGCTGATCGTGCTGGTGCTCGACAACGGCGGCTTCGCGGTCATCAACAAGCTGCAGAACAACACCGGCAACGAGAGCTTTAACAACCTGCTCGCCGATTGCCCGACCATTCCCGAGCCCTTCGCCGTCGATTTCGAGGCGCATGCCCGCGCGCAGGGTGCCGAGGCCGTGACGGTCGAAAACCCCGCCGAGTTGGGTGAGGCGTTCCAGCGCGCCAAGGTGAGCGCCCGTAGCCAAGTCATCGTCATGAAGGTCGATGCCTATGAGGGCTGGACCACCCAAGGCCACGCCTGGTGGGAGGTCGGCACGCCAGAGGTCACGACGAGCGACCGGGTGCGCTCTGCGCACGAAAGTCAGGAACAGGGCCGCGCCCGTCAGAGGCGGGGGGTGTGATGCTGGAGAGACTGAAGGGACGCCGCTTTCTGGTGATCGGGCGGGTGGGCATGGATCTGACCGCCATGCCCCCCGGCACCCGCACCCGCGAGGCGCGCGAAATGATGGTGTCGATGGGAGGCAGCTCGGCCAACATCGCGGCGGGGCTAGTAAAACTCGGCGGCAGCGCGGCGCTGGTCACCTGCGTGTCGGACGACGCGGTGGGGTGGTATTGCGAAGACCAGCTCGACGCCTATGGCATCGACCGACGCCATGTGCGCCAGGTGCAGGGCGAAGAGCGCACCTCTCTTGCCCTCGTCGAGGCGCGGGTCGAAGAACACCAGAGCGTCATCTACCGCAACAACGCCGCCGATTTCCGCATGGAGGTCTCGGATGTGGAGGCGGTGGATTACGCGTCCTTCGATGCGGTGATCACCGCCGGCACGGTCTTTGCGGCCGAGCCGTCGCGCGCGGCCGCCTTCCGTGCCTTCGATCTGGCGCGCGACGCCGGTCTGCCGGTGATCTTCGACGTGGATTACCGTCCCTATAGCTGGCCCTCGCCGCAGGTTGCCGCCGAAGTTTTGTCACGCGCAGGAAGCATGTCGGATGTGATCGTCGGCAATGACGAGGAGTTCGGCTTCATGGCCGGCGGCGTCGACAAGGGTTTCGCCTATGCCCGCGCGCTCTCCGAGAGCGCCGAACTGGTGATCTACAAGATGGGCCACAAGGGTGCCGTGACCTTCGCGGGCGGTGAGGAACTGCGCACTGGCATCTACCCGGTGGACGCGCTCAAACCCACCGGCGCGGGCGACAGCTTCATGGCCGGGCTGATTTCCGGCCTCGCAGAGGCGCGCCCGCTAAGCGAGGCGGTGCTGCGTGGGTCGGCTTGCGCCTCGATCGTCGTGGCCAAGCCTGGCTGCGCCCCCGCCATGCCCGATCCGGCCGAATTGCAGGCCTTTCTCGACACCCATCCCGGCCCCACGCAAGGCTGAAAGGACATCCCATGCACATCGCACCCCATGACAACCGCAACCAGCCCATCGTCGATGCCGAGCACGATCTGGTGCCGCTCAACTACTTCAACATCGTCAAGCTGAAGCAGGGTGAAAGCTTCGACTACGCCGTGCCGGGCTACGAGACCTGCGTGGTGCCCGCGACCGGTACGGTCGATGTCGATGTCGAGGGCATGGGTTTCGAGAGCCTCGGCAAACGCGGCACCGACGTCTGGGACGGCGAGCCGGAGGGCGTTTATGTCCCAGTCGGGGCGCAGACCCGCATCACTTGCCGCAGCGAGGCCACGGAGGTCTTCATCGCGGGCGCGAAATACGACCGTGTGTTGGAGCCCTTCGACGTGCGCGAAGACGGGATCGACCGGGTGCAATACGGCTCCGACGACACCAAGACGCACCGCAAGATCAAGCACATCCTCGGGGCCAACCAACACGACCGCGTCGGCCGCCTGCTGGTGAGCGAGCTCTACACCGTCGGGCAGGGTGGCTGGTCGGGTTTTCCCAGCCACAAGCACGATACCGACCGGCGTGGCGATGATGGCGAGATGATCGAAACCCGCCACGACGAGACCTACAACTTCCGCTTCAGGCCCGATTACGGCTCGGGGCTGCAGATGCTCCAGCGCGAGGACAACGAGCCGGGCGATGCCTATCACATCATGAACGGCTCGACCGTCATGATCGACAAGGGCTATCATCCCTGCGCGGTGCTGCCGGGATACGAGATGTATTATTTCACCATCCTCGGCGGCCTGAGCCAGCGCAGCCTCAAGCAGTATTTCCAGCCGACCCATGCAGCACAGCTGCACACGATCCCGGGGATCATGGACATGGTGGCCAAGTTCAAATGACGCTCGCGACGCTTTCCCAAGTTCTGCAGCCTGCGCTGCGCGAGGGCCATGCGGTGGCCGGTCTCGTCACACTGGGCTGGGAGGACATGCGCGCCTATGTCGCCGCAGCCGAGGCCGAGGGCGTGGCCGTGATCCTTCAGGCCGGGCCGTCCTGCCGTAAACACACGCCGCTCCCGGTCCTCGGCGCGATGTTCCGGCATCTGGCCCAAGGGGCCTCGGTCCCGGTGGTGGCGCATCTCGACCACGGCTACACCGAGGCCGAGTGCCGCGAGGCAATCGCTTCGGGCTTCACCTCGGTGATGTTCGACGGCTCACGGCTGCCGCTCGACGAGAACATCGCCCAGACCAAGGCCATAGCGGCTATAGCGCACGACGCCGGTGTCTCCTGCGAGGGGGAGATCGGCTTTGTCGGCTATGCGGGTGGCGAAGCCTCGGCCGGAACCGACCCCGAGGAGGCCGCGCGTTTTGCACATGAGACCGGCATCGACGCCATGGCAATCTCGGTCGGCAACACGCATCTGCAGCGAGGCGGCGAGGGCGGGCTCGACGAGGCACGCATCCGTGCCATCGAGGCGCAAACGGAGGTGCCCTTGGTAATCCATGGTGGCTCCGGCGTACCTGCGGCGCAGCGGCGGGCGCTGGCGCGCGGCTCGCGCATCGCCAAGTTCAACATCGGCACCGAGTTGCGCATGGTGTTCGGACAAGAGTTGCGCGCGGCGCTGGCGCGTGACCCGGACCGATTTGACCGGGTGGCGATCCTGTCCGAATTGCACGACCCACTCGTCGCGGCTGCGCGTGGCGTGCTGCGCGACTTCAAGGGAGCATGAGATGCTGAACGTCGGACTTCTGGGTTGCGGCCGCATCGGCCAGGTTCACGCCGCCTCGCTGAACCGGATGGGAAATGCGCGCGTCGCGGCCGTGGCCGATGCCATGCCCGAGGCGGCGCAGGCGCTGGCCGGCAGCTGCGGCACGCGGGCGATGACCGCCGAGGCGCTGATCGAGGATGCGGGGGTCGATGCGGTGGTGATCGGCACGCCGACCCATACGCATTACGACCTGATCCACGCCGCCGCCCGCGCGGGCAAGGCGATCCTGTGCGAAAAGCCGGTGGATCTCTCGGCCGAGCGCATTCGAGACTGCATGCGAGTGGTCGAGGTGACCGGCGTGCCCTTCATGACCGCCTTCAACCGCCGTTTCGATCCGAACTTTGCCGCCATTCAGGCCCGCATCGCGGCGGGCGAGATCGGCGCGGTCGAGATCGTGACGATCCTGTCGCGCGACCCCAGCCCGCCGCCGCCGTCTTACATCAAGGGCTCGGGCGGGATATTCCGCGATATGATGATCCACGATCTCGACATGGCGCGGTTCCTCTTGGGCGAAGAGCCGGTCTCGGTCTACGCGGTTGGCGCGGCGCTGGTCGATCCCGAGATCGGCGCGATGGGCGACGCCGACACCGCGGCGGTGACGCTAACCACGGCTTCGGGGCAGATCTGCCAGATTTCGAACTCGCGCCGCGCCAGCTATGGCTACGATCAGCGGATCGAGGTGCACGGTGCCAAGGCGATGCTGCGCGCTGACAACATGCTGCGCGATACGGTCGAGATCGCCGGTCCGCAGGGGTTCTGCCGGTCTCCGGCGCAGGACTTCTTCCTCGAACGCTACGCCATGGCCTACGTGGCCGAGATGCGGCACTTCGTGGATTGCGTGGCAAAAGGGCGCGCTATCACTCCGAGCCTTGCCGACGGGCTACGCGCACAGCTTCTTGCCGATGCGGCCGATCTGTCGTGGCGGGAAGGGCGGGTGGTGCGACTCAACTAACAAGTCGCACCTGCCTCCGATCTGCCTGACTGAAAAAACGTGGGCCGGCGCGGTGGGTATCGCGCCGCCGTCGGCCCAAGGATCGCGCATATCACACCGTGCCAGCCAACCCCCGTCGACGTTGATCACCGCGCCGAAGTTGTAGTCCGCAGCGGGCGGGGCGAAAAACACCGCCGTTCCGGCAATATCCTCGGGCACGCTCCAATGCCCGGCGGGAATCCGGTCGAGGATCGCATAGCTTCGCTCCGGGTCGCCGTGCAGGGTCTGGAGGTTGTTGGTCGCGATGTAGTTCGGTGCGATGGCGTTCACATTGATGCGCCGGGATGCCCGTTCATTTGCCAAGGGCTTGGTCAGCCAGTCCACGCAATGCTTGGAGGCGGTTTAGGAAGGCACGCGTATCCCGCCCTGAAAGTTGAGCAACCGCCCATGGTTACGGCGATGGTGTTGATCTCTATCAAAGCTCGCCTATTGATTTCGCGGCGCGTGCGTGTCGATGCAGGAACGCGTGCACCGCCGAGAAGAGCGCGGGGGCGCGCCGCTCGGCGTTGATGAAATGGGTTCCATTGCCGATTTCGAGATACTGTTTCTCGGCCGTGCCCAGCCGGTCGAAAAGCGCCAGCATGTCGCTTCTGGTCGACGTCGGATCCTGCGTGCCCCGGATCAACAGCGTGGGGCAATCGATCTTGCCGGGATCATAGATCGGCCGGCCGCTGAAACACTCCCACAGGTCAACCAGCGTGCCGTTGGGCACGCAGAAGGCCGGCAGTGTCATGGTCCGGGCCGTGGGATCGTCCAGAAGGCTAACGCGTGCCAACTCCTGCAGCACCATCTCCTCGCGCCAGTCGTTCGCGCCAGGGGGAAGCTGTGCATCCCAGCGCTGGCGCAAATCCTCGACGCCGATCCGCCTGTAGGCTCCGAGCGGGCGGCGCTGCCCGGGGGTATCGGGATCGTCAAGCTCTGCCAGCCACGCCTCGTTGCGCTCGGCAAAGATGGGGGCATAGAGCGCAAGCGCCCCGACCATGCCACGCCCCGCCCCGGTGGCGTAGCGCGCGCAGGTCGTGCTGCCCCAAGACCAGCCGACCAGCGCGGCGGGCCCATTGTGACGGTTGGTGATAAAATCCATGGCGACGCCGATATCGGCGATGGCTTCGGGCCCGGTGCAGGCCGGGCCCGAAGCCATCGGCGAAGGCCCGCGCCCGCCAGTCGGCATCGCCCGAGCGGCCATAGCCGCGCAGGTCCAGCGCATAGGCGGCAAAACCCGCCGCCGCAGCGGCCCGGAGCCAGCTGACACCGCCCGCGTCGATGTCGAACATCCGCCCCGAAAAGGTAGCGCCATGCACGAATAGCACCGGCGGACGCTCCGCCGAGTCGCCGCACGCCGCAAGGTGCAAGCGAAGGCCGGGGTCGTCCGGTGCGGTCAGCCAATGGCTTTGCGGCGGGCCGGAGTCAGCGGTTGCGACCATGGCGGTCATGGCGTCAGGCCACCTGCAGAACAATTTTGCCGATATGCTCGGAGGTCTCTATCCGCGCATGGGCCTCGGCGGCCTTTTCCAGAGGGTAGACCGAGTCCATCACCGGCGCGATACGACCCGCCTCCAGATGCGGCCAGACCTCTTTCATCAGCGCTTCGGCGATCCCGGCCTTCGCCGCATCGCTCTGGGGCCGCAGGGTAGAGCCGGTGATCGTCAGCCGCCGGGTCATCACTTGGGTCATGTTGAGCTTCACCTCGGCGCCTTGCAGGAAGGCGATCTGCACAAGGCGCCCGTCATTTGCCAAGGCATCCAAGTTGCGGGCCACATAGGGGCCGCCCACCATGTCGAGGATGAGTTGCGCACCGCCCTCGGCCTTCATGACCTCGACATAATCCTCGTCGCGGTAGTTGATGGCGCGTTCCGCGCCCAGCGTCTTGCAAGTCTCGCATTTAGCCAGCGATCCGGCGGTGGCGAAGACCCGTGCGCCGCGCAGCGCGGCAAGCTGGATGGCGGTCGTGCCGATCCCAGACGAGCCACCATGGACGAGAAATCGCTCCCCCGCCTCAAGACCGCCGCGCATGAAGACGTTGGTCCAGACCGTATAATAGGTCTCGCAAAGTGCAGCGGCCTGCTCCATCGACAGGCCCTCGGGCACCGGCAGGGCGTGGTCGGCATGGGTCAAGGCATACTCCGCGTAGCCGCCGCCGGGCAGCAACGCGGTCACCGCGTCACCCACCTGCCAGCGGGTCACGCCCTTGCCCAAAGCGGCCACATGGCCCGCGCCTTCAAGCCCGGGAAGGGGCGAGGCTCCGGGGGGCGGCGCGTAATTGCCCGCGCGCTGCAACGCGTCGGGACGGTTCACACCGGCATGGCTTAGGCGTATCAGGATCTGCCCCGGACCGGGCTGCGGAACGGGCCGGGTGGCGGGCTTGAGCACCTCGGGCGCACCGTATTCGGAGATTTCGACCACGCGCATGGTATCGGGAAGTTGCATCGTCAAGCCTCGGCGTTTGGGGCATGTGC
Organism: uncultured Limimaricola sp.; assembly: GCF_964022235.1. Classification (NCBI taxonomy): domain Bacteria; kingdom Pseudomonadati; phylum Pseudomonadota; class Alphaproteobacteria; order Rhodobacterales; family Paracoccaceae; genus Limimaricola; species uncultured Limimaricola sp. Next base: position 212,735 of record NZ_CAXHZL010000006.1, read on the forward strand.
CCGGGCGTCGGTATGAAAACCCGGCTTTGCGCATCGCCCGGAGGGCGACATGACGGAAAGGTGGCCAGGGGCCCGCGATGGGCCCCCGCCTTGTCGGATCAGGCCTTGCCGGTCAGACGCATGAATTCGTGCAGCAGCTCGGCCACGCGGCCCGAGTAGTTGGGATCACGCTCGGCGAACTCGTCGACCACTTCCATCGACTTGGCGCGAAGCTCCTCGACCACGGCAGGCTCTAGATTGGTGATCTCGCCGCCAAGCTCGTTGACGAACTCGTCCTTGCGCACGAGGTCCTGATGCAGGAAGTGAGCGCTTGCATCGGCGCTGGTGGCGCGGACGACCTCGTTGAAGGTCGCCTTCAAATCGTCGCCTATGGCGTTCCACGGTTCCATGCCGACCATGACCTCGCCGTTCAGCTGGCTCACCAGATCGGGCTGGACGATGTACTTGGTCACTTCCTGGAAGTTCATGCCCCAGCCGGTCGAGATCGAGCCCCAGTGCGCCCCCTCGACGACGCCGGTTTGCAGCGCCTGATAAAGCTCGCCGCCCGGGATCGACACGGGCGAGGCGCCCATCTTCTCGAACACCATCGCGGCGGTGCCTGTGGAGCGCACCCGCCAGCCGGCAAAGTCTTCCTTGGTCACCAGCGGGCGATTGGAGTAGAGCGCCAGACCGGCGTAGGAGACGGGGCCCGCCTGATAGATACCCTGCTCGGCATAGGCTTCGCGGATAATGTCCAGCGCGCCCATCTCGTACATGAACATGTGCATCTCTTCGTGGCTGCCGAAGGTGCCGATGTTGCCGTTGAGGTGGCCCGCGACGGGGATCCGGCCCATCCAGTAAGACGGGTAGATGAAGGCGCTTTCCAGCAGACCGCGGCGGACCGCGTTCAGTACTTCGCTGGTGGGCACGATGCCATCGTTCTGGACGGGTTCGATGGTCAGCTCGCCGCCGGTGGCCTCGGTCACGCGGTTGGCGAAATTGACGAAGACGTCCTCGTAGTACCAATTGCCCGTGGGCCAGTGGGTCTGCATCCGCCAAGTGGTCTTGCCCTGGGCGATGGCCGCAGGCGCGGCCAGAACCGAGCCGACACCCGCTGCCGCACCTGCGGTCAGAAGGTTTCGCCGGGAAAGCGACTGCTTGTTCAAGGTCATGTTTGGTCCTCCACTATCGTTAAGGGACCGCTCCGCATAACTCCTCCTGCGGGGCGGCGGCTGCCGAAGCAGGTCAGAGCCGCTTCGGAAGATCGGTGAAACTGGTGATGATTTGCGGGAACAGGAAAATCAGCGCCCCGGTGAGAAGCATGAGCAGGAAGAAGGGGGTGATAGAGCGGTAGATCGCGCTGATCGGCGTCTCTGGGCTCAGGATCTTCAGGTAGAACAGGTTGTAGCCGAAAGGCGGTGAGATGTATCCGATGCACAGGTTCAGCTGGAACAGGATGCAGAACCAGATCGGGTCGAAGCCGAGTTCGACCACGATGGGAAAGAAGATCGGCAGCATCAGCAGGATGATCCCGATGGGGTCGAGGAACATGCCCAGCACCAGCGTCACGGCCTGCAGGATCACGATCATCATCATCGGCGACACGTCGAGACCGCGCAGGAAGTTCTGCATGAAGGCTGTACCCCCCGCCCCGCCGTAGACAGCGATGAAAGCGCTGGCACCGAAGACGATCCAGATCACCATCCCGGTCATCGCAGCGGTCTCGTAGCTGACGTCCTTGATGTAGCTCCAGTTCAGCTCACGCCGGATCGCGACCGAAATGACTACGGCTGCGGCACCGACGGCGGCGGCCTCGGTCGGGGTGGCGATGCCGGCGAAGATCGAGATCAGCACCGACAGGATGATGACCAGCGGCAAGAAGACCGAGCGCAGGGCGCGCAGCCGTTCGGACAGCGGCGCCACTTCGGCGGCGCCCGGCGCCAGTTCGGGCCGCATGTAGCTGCGGATTGCGACATAGGCGAGGAAGATGCCCAGCAGCAGCAGCCCCGAGACAAGGCCGCCCAAGAACAGCCGACCGACGGACTGGCCGGTCTGCATGCCAATGACGATTAGCGTGATCGACGGTGGGATAAGGATGCCCAGCGTTCCCGAGGCGCCGATGGTGCCCAGTACGAAGGAGCGGTCGTAGCCGCGTTTGTCCATCGCCGGGATCCCGACCAAGCCGGTCGTCATGGTCGAGGCGGCACAGCTTCCGGTCATCGCCGAAAGCGTTGCGGCGAACCCTGCCGTGCCCAGCAGCAGGCCGCCGTTGGTGCGGCCCGACCAAAGATAAAAAGCGTGATAGAGATCATGCGCGATCTTTGAGCGTGCCAGTGCCACGCCGATGAAGACGAACAGAGGGATCGCCGACAGCAGGATCGACCACATGGAGCCGAACATCGTCGTGACGATCGAATACATGCCGTAGCTGCCGAAGGTCAGCAGGCCGAAGATGACGGCGGTGCCGCCCATCGCGAAGGCCAATGATACGCCGCACATGATGGCGACAAGCACCATTCCGAACATGCCGATCGTGAGGATTTCAGCGCTCATGGAAATTCACTCCTCTGCGCTTCGGCAGGACGAATGTCAGCATCGGGATTTATGATCAGCACCAGCGAGCGGACCGCTTCGATCACCCCCTGGACGGTAATGAGCAGGGCGCCGAGAAACAGCGACAGCTTGATCGGCCACATGGGGTGGCGCAGCACGCTGTCATCCAGCTCGTTGTAGCGCCAGGCGTCGTCGAACAGCCAGTAGCCCTCCCAGACCAGAACGACGCCCCAGATGATGAGAAAGGCGCAGTTGACCAGATCGAGAAAGGCGTTGAACCGCGGCGACCGGGTGCCCAGCAGCAAGTCGACGCGGACATGGTTGCGGCGGATGAACGTATAGGCGCCCACCATCACGAAATAGGCGCCAAAGATGCGCTGGGTGTAGCCATGCGCCCAGATCGTGGGCGCGCCGAAGACATAGCGGGCGACCACCTCCCAGCACAGAACGACGATGCCGATCCAGATCAGGAAGGACACCGCCTTGCCGATCAGCACATTGAAATCTTCGATACGTCGGAGCAGTGTCATGTCACGACCTTTCGGGTCTTGGCCTATCGGCTCGAAACCGCCTCGTCCGGCAGATCGAGACCAGCCGCCTGCATGGCGCGGATGGCGAAGCGCTCGGCCAGTGGGCCCAGCTCTGCCGCCTCGTCCGAGGCGGCGTTGCCCGCCCCGGCGCGGTCGGCGATGCCCACGAAAATCACCGCGAAACGAAAAAGCGCGAAGGCCAGGTGGAAGCGGGTGAGTTCCGCCGTCGGGCAGGCATGGGCGTGGTAAAAAGCCACGAACTCCTCGCAGGAGGGAATGCCGAGCGCCGCATGGTCGAGGCCCAGAATGCCGCCGTATTCGTCCGGCGCGGTCTGCCAGGGCATGACGCAGAAGCCCAGATCTGCCAGCGGATGGCCAAGAGTCGACAGCTCCCAGTCAAGCACCGCAATGACCCGCGGCTCGGTGGGGTGAAACATCATGTTGCCCAGCCGGAAATCACCATGGGCGATGGAGACCGCACCGTCATCGGCGGGCATGTTGGCGGGTAGCCAGTCCATCATCCGGTCGAGGGCAGGGATGCGCGGACCGGGCGAGTTGGCATATTGCTCGCTCCAGCGGCTCAGCTGCCGCTCGAAATAACCGCCGGGCCGACCGTAATTGCCCAGACCCACCTCGTCGGGACTCACCGCGTGAAGCCGCGCCAGCGTCTCGGCCATGGACAAGTACATCGCCCGCCGCTCCTCGGGGCTCAGCCCAGGCAACGCGCAGTCCGAGAAGACGCGCCCCTCGAGCCGCTCCATCACGTAGAAGGGCGTGCCCAGAACCCCGGCATCTTCTTCAAGCACCAGCGCGCGGGGAACGGGCACGTTGGTCCCTTCCAGCGCGCGGAGCACACGAAACTCCCGCTCGATGGCGTGGGCGCCGGGCAGGATCGCCCCCGCCGGCTTGCGCCGAAGCACCAGCCGCCGCGGACCCCAAGTTACGAAATAGGTGGGGTTCGATTGCCCGCCGCTGATCGGTTCGAACGCCAGCGCGGCGTCAGGGCCGCCATCCTCGGGAAAGTGGCGGCTCAGCCAGTCGCGCAGCGCCGCAGCATCAAGATCGCTCATTGGGTCACCATCTTCTTGGCGGTCTCCCGCAACAGGAATTTCTGGATCTTGCCGGTCGCGGTCTTCGGCAGCTCACCGAAGACGAAGCGGCGCGGCCGTTTGAAACCCGACAAATGTTCGCGGCAGAAGGCCTCGAGATCGGCCCCGGTCAGGTTCGCGCCCCTGCGCGGCTCGACAAATGCCCAAGGCGTCTCACCCCACTTGTCGTGCGGCACAGCGACCACGGCAGCCAGCAGCACGTCGGGATGTTTGTGAAGCACGGTTTCGACCTCGATGCTCGAGATGTTCTCGCCGCCCGAGATGACCACATCCTTGGCCCGGTCGCGGATCTCGATCTGGCCGTCGGGGTGGCGCACGGCCAGATCGCCGGTGTGCAGGTGACCGCCCGCGAAACTGGCTTCGGTCGCTTCGGCGTCGCGGAAATACCCGGCCATCACCGTGTTGCCGCGCAGCACGATCTCGCCCTCGGTGATGCCGTCGCGGGGCACTTCCTTGCCTGTCTCGTCGACAACGGCGATGCCGCCGGTGGTGGAATGCCGGTAGCCCTGCCGCGCCAGCAGCGCCGCGCGGGCCTCGATGGTGCCGGGCGCATCCGCACCGGGATCATTGAACGTGGCCGGCCCATAACTTTCGGTCAGACCGTAGCCATGCACGAGGTCGAAGCCCCGCTCCTCCATCCCCGCCAGCAGGGTGGGCGTGGGGGCGGCGCCGCCGGTCATCACCTTGACCCGGTGCGCAGGCCCGGCCCCGTCGTGGTCGAGGAGCATGTAAAGAACTACCGGCGCACAGCACATGTGGCTGACGCGGTGTCGGTCAATGAGCTCGAGGATCGGCGACGGCTCGACCTGCTCCAGACAGACGTGCAGGCCGCCGGCTGCGGTGACGGCCCAAGTGTGGCACCAGCCGTTGCAATGGAACATCGGCAGCGTCCAAAGGTAGCTGGTCGCCGTGGTGTACCCCAGCGACATGACGTTGCCGACCGCGTTGAGATAGGCGCCGCGGTGGGTGCAGATCACCCCCTTGGGGCGGCCCGTCGTGCCCGATGTGTAATTGAGCGATATGGCTTGGGTCTCGGACAAGACATTGCCCGACCAGTCGAGCGCCGGGACCGGACCGTCGAAGAGATCGAGGCCGTTTCCATCTGCCGAGGCTTCGCCCGGCGCGTCGCATAGCCGGGTGACCGGCACGGTCGCATCCGCAAGCGCCCCGGCGGTCCGTGTCTCGCACAGCACGAGCTTGCTGCCGGCATGGTCGAGAATATAGGCAATCTCCTCTGCCGAGAGCCGCGTGTTGAGCGTATTGAGTACCCCACCCAGCGCCGGCACCGCAAAATGCGCGGCCAGCATCTCGGGCCGGTTGGTCAGCATGACCGAGACCACGTCACCCCGCACTACGCCCTGTGCACGCAGCCAGTCGGCCATGCGCGCAACCAGCGCGCCGAACTCCACATAGCTCCAGCTATGGTCGTGCCATGCCACGGCGGGACGTCCGCCATGCACCTCAATCGCGCGGTCCAACAGATCAAGTGGCGTCAGGGGCCGGAAATTGGCGGCGCGGGCCGCAAGATGCAGGTCTTCGAACATGTTCGGCACCTCCTCATGCCTTGATGTTTTACTGGGTGGCCGAATTCAGCTCTTGGCGACCTCCCAACTCCAGAAGTCCCGGTGCTCCTTGCTCAGGAACCGCTCCAAAACCATTCTGTGGACCTCGTCCGCGCCATCGACCAGACGCGCCTGCCGGGCATACCGGTAGATCCATTCAAGCGGCGTGTCGGTGGAATAGCCCCGGGCGCCGTTGATCTGGATGCCGGTGTCGGCCGCCTGATGCAGCAGGTTGGCGACGTGCACCTTGGCCATCGAGACCTCCTTGCGCGCATAGCTTCCCTGATCGAGCGCCCAGGCCGCCTTCATCACCAGAAGCCGCCCGATCTCGATCTTCATGGCAAGATCGCCCAGCATCTGGCGGATACTTTCGCGCTCGATCAGGCGTTCGCCGAAGGCATGGCGATCAGAGGCGTAGTCCTGCGCGATTTCGACAGAGCGTTTGGACAGGCCCAGCCAGCGCATGCAATGCGTCAGGCGCGCCGGCCCCAGACGCATCTGCGTGACCTTGAGGCCAAGCCCCTCGCCCAGCAGCACGTTATCGGCATCGATCTCCAGCCCGTCGAAGACCAGCTCGCAATGGCCGCCGTGCTCCTCGGGGCCCATGATCGGGATACGCCGGTCGATGTGCCAGCCGGGCTGGTCCCGGTCGAAGAGGAAGGCCGTGAGCCCGCGGCGCGGATCGTCGGAGGTGCGCGCCATCAGGATGAAATGCTGCGCCGACTCGGCGCCGGTGATGAACCACTTGCGGCCGGTGATGACGTATTTGTCGCCCTTTCGCTCGGCCTTGGTCAGCATCATCGAGGGATCGGAGCCGGAGCCCGGACCCGGTTCGGTCATCGCGAAAGCCGAGCGCACGCGCCCGTCCACGATGGGTGCAAGCCAGCGCTCTTTCTGCGCATCGGTTGCGGCCTGTTCCAGCACCATCATGTTCCCGTCGTCGGGCGCGGCGGAGTTGAAAACCACCGGCCCGAAGATCGAGCGGTTCATTTCCTCGTAGCAGACGGCCATGCCGACCTTGCCCAGCCCCATGCCGCCGGTCTCGGGCTTGAGTTGCAAGCACCATAGCCCCGCGGCCTTGGCCTTGTCGCGCAGCGTTCCCAGCAGCTTTTCGTTGATGTTTCCATGGGCGTCATAGGCGCTGCGATCGGCCTCGAGAGGAATGATTTCCTCTTCCACAAAGCGGGAAATACGGGTGCGGTAGTCCTCAATCTCGGGGGAAATCGCGAAGTCCATGGGGCGTTCCTTATAGTGAGGTGACTAGGTGGCCGCCGTCGACCACCAGCTCCGAGCCGGTCATGAACCGGCCGTGATCCGAAGCCAGCAGCAGCAACGGCGCAGATAGATCCTCCATCTGGCCTAGCCGGCGTATGGGGATGCGGCGCACCAGCTTCTGGCCTGCCTCGGTCGCGAAAAAGTCGCGGTTGATGTCGGTCTCGATGTAGCCCGGGCAGATCGCGTTGACTCGGATGTCGTGGCGAGCCCATTCCAGCGCGTTGGCGCGGGTCAGCTGCACCACCGCCGCCTTGGCCGCGGCATAGGCCGCCAGCCCACCGGCCACGCGCTTACCCAGGATCGAGGCGATGTTGATGATGCTGCCGCCCCGCTGCGCGGCGACCATCGCCCTTGCCGCCGCTTGCGACACCAGAAAGACGCCGGTCAGATCGGTGTCGATCACCTGCCGCCAGTCCTGCTCGGGCGTGTCCAGCGCGGGACCGTTGAAGGCGATGCCCGCGTTGTTCACGACGATGTCGAAGCAGCGCCCGTCGAAAGCCTCGGCCACCGAGGCGGCGTCGGTCACGTCAAGGCGCAGGGCCTCGGCCTCGCCGCCGCTGGCGGTGATCTCTTCTGCGAGAGTGGCGACCTTCTCGACCCGGCGGGCGGCCACCGCCACCTTCGCGCCATGCCCGGCAAGGATCCGGGCGAAATGCACGCCCAGGCCGGACGACGCGCCGGTCACCAAGGCGGTGCGGCCGGCAAGGTCAAATCCCACACGCGTCGCGGATTGCGGTTCTTGTCCTGTCACGATCGACTCCATTTCTCGAACGAGCGCTCGATATATTTGTTGCACGGCTCCTCTGGTGCTGGCAAGAATTTCATTGCAGTCTGGAAGCGATTTCCCTCGCCCTCAGCAGGAGACATGTCAGCATGACAACCGCCGGGACTCATCTGCCCACGACCGAAGATCTCTGCCGGTCGGTGCTCGAGAACAATCGCGACAGCATCTCGATACAGAAGCCCGAGTTTGCGGTGCGCAAGCTTGCGTTGATTCTGAACGCGGCGCTGGATCTGTCGAACAAGAAGGGGTTTCAGGCCATGAGCCTGCGCGATCTGTCGCGGGCGTCGGGTGTCAGCATGGGCGGGCTCTATTCCTACTTCGACAGCAAGGACACGCTGCTCAAGATGATCCTCTCCGAGGTCACGGGCGCGGTCGAGGCCGCCCTCGGCCAGCCGCCGGCCGAGGTGCGGCAGTCACCGCGCGACCACCTGCTGTGGCTGATCGACACCCACATCCGCCTGACCGAGGTGATGCTGCCGTGGTTCACCTTTTCCTTTATGGAGGCCAAGAACTTCCCCGCCGCCGAACGCAAACTGGCCATCGACAGCGAGGAGCTGACCGAGAGTTATTTCGCCGAGGTTCTGGCCCGGGGTCAGCAGGACGGCAGCTTCTCGGCGGACATGCCGCCGCTGATGGCCGCGCTGACCAAGCCACTGCTGCAAGACTGGTACGTCAAGCGAGCGAAGTACCGTCGGCGCAAGGTCCACATCGATAGCTACATCGCAATGGTCCAGAACATCGTCTTGGCCGCCTGCGGTGCGGCGACAAAAACCACCGCTGAAAAGGCCGAGAGCGACACCGCCTGATACCGGGCGGCGAGTGACCGGAACCACGGATGCCGCGGCACGCCACACTCCTGCGCGCCACCACGACAATCGAGACCAGAAGGAAGATTCCATGACCAAATCGGTAGTCATCGCCTCCGGCGTCCGCACCGCGATCGGCGATGCCGGCGGCGCGCTGGCTGGCGTCAGCCCCTGTGACCTCGGTGCCGCCGTCGCCCGCGAGGCCATCTCCCGCGCGGGGATAGAGGCCGGGGAGGTCGGGCAAACCGTGTTCGGTAACGTCATCCACACCGCGCCCGAGGACATGTATCTGTCCCGGGTCGTCGCCCTGCGGGCCGGCGTGCCCGAAACCTCGCCGGCTCTGACGCTCAACCGCCTGTGCGGCTCGGGACTGCAGGCGGTGGTCAGCGCCGCCGAGCAGATCCTGTTGGGCAATTGCGACATCGCGCTGGCTGGCGGCGCCGAAAGCATGAGCCGCGCCGGTCATCTGCTCACACAGTCGCGCAGGGGCCAGAAGATGGGCGACGTGGTGGCGACCGATATGATGCTAGGCGCGCTCACCGATCCGTTCGGCAACGGCCACATGGGCGTCACCGCCGAGAATGTCGCCAAGCGCGGCAACATCGACCGCGCAGCGCAGGATGCTTTTGCCGTCGAATCCCACCGCCGCGCCACCCGCGCCATCGAAGAGGGCCGGTTCAAGGACCAGATCCTGCCGGTGACCGTTCGCCGTGGCCGCGAGGAGGTGACATTCGACACGGATGAGCATGTGCGGCCGGGCCTGACCGAAGCCGATCTCGCCAAGCTGCGCCCGGTCTTCGCCAAGGATGGCTCGGTCACGGCCGGCAATGCTTCGGGGATCAACGATGGCGCGGCGGCGCTGGTGCTGATGGAGGCCGAGACCGCCAAAGCGCGCGGCATCACCCCGATGGCCCGGATCGTCGCCTATGGTCTGGGCGGCGTCGCGCCCGAAGTGATGGGTCTGGGCCCCGTGCCCGCCTCGCGTCAGGCGCTGGAGCGCTCCGGCCTGCGGGTGAGCGATCTCGACGTCATCGAATCGAACGAGGCCTTCGCCGCGCAGGCTTGCGCCGTCAACGCTGACCTGAGCCTACCTACCGAGAAGGTGAACCCGAACGGCGGCGCGGTGGCGCTTGGCCACCCGGTCGGCGCCTCGGGCGCGATCATCCTCACCAAGCTGCTCTACGAGCTTGAGCGCATCGGCGGTCGCTACGGCCTTGCGACCATGTGCATCGGCGGCGGTCAGGGGATCGCCGTGATCATCGAGCGCGGCTATGACTAGCCCGGTGTCTCGTGGACGCCTTCTTCGCTAATTTTGAGGCAAGGAGGCCATGATGAGCAGCAGCAAGTTCAGCGAGGAGTTCAAGCGGAACGCGGTCGCGCAGATCATTGAGCGGGGCTACCCGGTCAGGGAGGTGTCGTAGCGGCTCGGGGTCAGCCTGTCTTCGCTCTACGCTTGGAAAAAGAAGTTCGCAAAGGCGTCATCTGGCGCGGGCGTCGGAGGAGCGCGATATCCTAAAAAAGGTTCGCCATTTGAGCGCCATTGATGGAGTGGATGGCTCCCGCTCCCGGCATCGCAATGTGCCACATTG